>NZ_JBHSMH010000012.1:0-18208 GCF_042655365.1 Cohnella suwonensis
TTAAAGTGGATAACACTTTCCGGAACAAGTGACCAACTATTTCCGGAATGAGTGGCTAAACATTACCGGAATGACTGACCAAAGTTTCCGGAATACGCATGCTGACCAGGTTTACTGCTAAATAAATATCTCACGAATTGGCCTTCTTTTATTTTGTAGGGCATCATATTAGGCTTATCTTCCTAGGTTGTAAGGAAAGCATGTTTCATAAAAAGAAGCAATTGTCCGCTCAAGTAAAATTATTAACTAAACATCTCTGATAAAATATTTTTGGCCTTTTTAACATCATCGGTTGATAAAGAATGAAGAAGTTCGAGGATCTTGTCTATATCTTTAGATTTATCTTTTTGTTTATGTTTTTGCCTGGCGTAAACAAACAACTCATATACACCTACTTTAAGAGCACTTGCGATTTTCTCTAAGTTAAGGATTGATATATTTTTTTCAGCGCGTTCAATTGCACCGATATAAGTATAATGAAAGCCAACAATTTCACCCAATTGTTCTTGGGAGAGACCGGACTCTTTACGTAACTCTCTAATTCTCAACCCGATAAGTTTTAAAATGTCATTCGCCATTGAATAGCACCTCTTATCAAAGTGTAGTCAACAATGGACAATGGATACACAGACTGTTGGAGGCATTCTTAATTAATACTACAAATAGGTATTATTTTATTATTACTGGGCAACATTAGTATTAGTTTGGGGGAGGAAGCATGGATATTGATAAAGATATTCTAAAGCTAGATGTCGCATATGTTACGAGTCGAGGGGTCGACTATGCTGGCTTGTTATACTCATGCAAAACAGCTGTATATGAAGGCTGGTTTGACGAGAAATACGAAAGTAAGAAAATAGCTGTTTATGTTGATGGATCTACAAGTGATTACATATTGCTAAAAATTAATGAGGAATCGTTGTCCATCGCCCTTCTCTTAGACAATCTTCATCCTTGGGATGAACTGCAAATAAAGAAATATCAAGAAAAGCTTAATGATATTAGATTGAAATTAAAAAGGTTAAAAAAATAGCATTAAATGTCGAAAATGGTTTTGAACGATTAGGTACCATTAAGATATACTAGGTAAAAGTTAACAATTATAGGGGCGATTATATTGGCTAAGCGTTCCACCGGTTGGACGGAAAATAAAATTGCCCAGTACCAAAAGGACGGACGAGGTCAAGGTGATTTTGGGGGCTATCTTCCTTGGCTTAACATTCAAGATGTTCCATCCGAGGGAAGATCTCATCGACCAAAGGGGTGGAAAACACATCGTATCCATCAGTTTCTCTCCGATTTGGAGTTGAACTATTTTTACCACCTAGAATGGATAGACGATGTTCTGGACATACGCGAACAGTTCCCTATTCTAAACAGGGAAGAAACGATACTAATCGCAGAGGAAAAGGGCATTAAACATCCAGTGGACAATAAGACTGGTGTACCGATCGTCATGACGACGGATTTTCTTATTACGATAAGACAATCCGGCCAAATAAAATATCTAGCTCGCTCGATCAAATACGATACGGATCTTCATGATATAAGAACTTTAGAAAAGTTAGAAATTGAAAGAGAATATTGGGTAAGGCAGGATGTAAATTGGGCGCTGGTTACGGATAAAGAACTAGAGGATAGGTTTTTTCAAAACATGAACATTTTCCACCCGGCATACTTTCCGAAAAATAATGAAATCTTGTCATACACGAAACAGCTTTTTCAATTTCTAGATGCTGCAGATGGTCCGCTTTCTAAAGAGTTACTTCTATTTGACGGGGAACTTGGATTAGAAAAGGGAACCGCGCTTGCATTATTTAAGCATCTCGTGGCTAAGAAAGAGATTGGTTTTAAAATGAATGAGATTGAATTTCATCCACGAATAGGATTAAATCGTTTTGAATATCCAGCGTTGAAGCCTGTGCTAAACTTCCACGTCGGGAGGGAAGCTAATTGATTTTAACAGCTAATGAAATTTTACTTCATCAGGAAACAAACAAACTATATCGCATCTTATGGATTGAAGAAAATAACATCATTGTTTATTTAATCGATATGGATGATGAGAATGAAAAAGCCCTTCCATTCAAACGTAAGTTTCAAGAAATTCAAGATGAGCTCATCACAGGGACATTATTAAAACAGAAAGAAGATCCCTACTTTTCGATTGTCCAACAGTCTCCTAACACGAAGAACATTTCTATAAGAGATCAAGCATGGCAACTAATTAAGGATATAGTTGTTCAAGAACCGAAAATATACGAAAAGCACAACCGTACTAAACTGATGGCTTCTGTGCAAGCGGAGCAATCTATTTCATACCCAGGTTTGCGAAAGTATCTAAGAAAGTATTGGCAACGCGGCAAAAATCCTAATGCTCTTCTTCCCGATTATCATCTTTCTGGTGGAAGAGGCAACGAAAAACAATCCGGAGATAAAAAACGCGGTCGCCCGAGTATCTATAGCAGCATCGGAATTAACGTTGATGATGAGACCAAAAAGAACTTCAGATTTGCAATTGACAAGTATTATCTGAATAACAAAAAAAATAGCCTTACTAAAACTTTCGAATTTCTCTTAAAGGAATTCTACGCAGAAGACTTTTATTATGAGAATGGCATATTGAAAATGAAATTTAAGGACGAAAATAAACTGCCCAAGGAAAGGCAATTCCGCTATTGGTTTCATAAAGAGTATTCAACGAAAGAAGTACTTGTGGCGAGAGAAGGCAGTCGAAAATATGGCAAGGACCATCGTGAATTATTAAGCTCGGCAACGCAGGAAGCGTATGGCCCGGGTTCAAGGTACTTGATTGATGCGACTTCAGTGAATTGTTACATCCTAAGCCGTGACAATCCGAACTGGATAATCGGTCGTCCTGTGCTGTATTTGGTTGTCGACGTTTTTAGTCGCATGGTTGTTGGTATGTATATAGGGTTGGAAGGCCCATCTTGGATGGGAGCTATGATGGCAATTGCCAACACAGCAATGGATAAAGTTAAGTATTGTTCAGAATACGGAATTAACATATCGAAAGAAGCATGGCCATGTGAGAGTTTACCTGAAATATTACTTGGTGATCGTGGTGAACTCGAGGGTTATCAACCGGAACGACTTGTTAGTGCGTTTAATTTACACCTCGAGAATGCTGCACCCTATCGTGCCGACTGGAAAGGTATTGTCGAGAAACGATTCGATGTAACGGATCAAAAGGTAAAGCCCTTTTTACCTGGATACGTTGAGAAGGATGCTTCGGAAAGAGGCGCTCCGGATTACCGAATAAAGGCTAGGCTGACTTTAGAGCAATTCACATCCATTATTATTAAACAAGTTCTTGCCTATAATATGACGCATTATATTGAAAATTATCATCGGGATGGCGATTTGCTCGAGGATAATGTAGAACCAGTACCATTAGCATTATGGAACTGGGGCATTCAACATCGTTCTGGCAAACATAATTATTTCGCAGAGAAAATCGTGCGTTTTCATTTACTGCCTCAAGAGGATGTATCAGTAACGGAGAAAGGCATACGGCTGAATTCCAAGTTGTTCTATAGTTGTGATCGAGCGATTAAGGAAGAATGGTTCGTACATGCGAGAAATAAGGGCACTTGGAAAATGAAAGCTTCCTTGGATCCTAGAAATATTTCTAACTTATATATTCTTAATGAGAAGACAGGTGATATTGAACCTTGTTTTCTATTAGACGAGAGCAAACGGTATGAGGGTCTATCCCTTGATGAAGTAAAGTATATTACCGCGCAAGAAAAAATAATGCGAAGTGGCTTAAAGCTTGAGGAGCTTAAAGCTCAACTTGGATTTATGGAGGACGCTGAAAAAGAAGCGAAGCAGGCTGAAAAAGAATCAAATCAAAACCGGTCTTCGAATTTAAGTAAAGCAGAACAAACGAAGTCTATTCAGAAAAACAGGCAATATGAGAAGGGAGCGCGACGTAAAGAGGAGGCATTTACTTTCGTCGAATCTAATAAAACAGCGGCACAAGTCATTCCTTTTTCAAAAGAAGTTCAAACCGACGACTTTAAACGTCCTTCGATCAAAGATTTGTTAAAACAAAGAATGGAGCAAAAGGATGAGTGAAGTTCCATTTCAAGGTAATGAGGAAATCAAGGCACAGTGGGTTAAAGCTGAATACCATACCCAGCAATTGCCCGATTACGAAGGTAATGTGTTAATAGAGGCTTTACCGCCTATTATGGATAGCGCAGAAGCTTACGATAGGCTCTGTAACATGCCTCTTTATGATGAAAAAGAAAGGCTTCTTTCTTCTGAACTCCGATATAATGCACTGTATCGATTACAGCATTTTTTCCAACCGATTTCTCAGCATCTCGATTTTGTCAACAGCAATTGAATTTTCCTCATTATCAGCACTTGAATTTTCCTCACTTAAGGGTTTATAGCCCATCCCCCCGAGGGGGGATTTTCGAAAATCCTCATTCGGATACTTCTTTTTCTTCGGCTGGCTCCGGCTTGAAAAATCCAGCCTTTTTCTTTTCCTTGATCCGGTAGCTTTCACCCTTAATGTTGATCGTACTGGAGTGGTGCAACAAGCGATCGAGAATCGCAGTGGCTAACACGGAGTCTCCAAAGATCTCACCCCAGCTTCCAAACGACTTATTGCTCGTTAAAATAATGGATCCTTTCTCATATCGTTCGGAGACAATCTGGAAGAAAAAGTGCGCTGCGGTGTCATCCATTTTGCGGTAGCCGATCTCATCAATGATGAGCAGGTCCGGTTTGGTATACGTTCGCATTCGCTGTTTAATCGTATGATTCTGATGGGCGAGCTGTAAGCTTTGAACCAGATCATGCGCGGTCACAAAGTAAACCGTGTATCGTCTGCGTAGCGCTTCATGGGCCAGCGCTACCGCCAAATGTGACTTCCCAACACCTGGCGGTCCCAGAAAAATGAGATTCTCCTGATGTTCCACAAACCGTAAGGTCGCCAGATCCTTGATGCGTTTCTCATCAATGGATGGTTGAAAACTAAAGTCGAATGTTTCTAACGATTTTTGAAAGGGCAGATGCGCCATTCTCGTTCGCATCTGCACAAACCGATTCTGGAGTGCTACGATAAAAGTGCAGTCGAAAAACACCCTCGCATGAAATAAAATGAAAGCTGACGAGGGGACGAGAGACAATGAATCGGTACGACAAAGTATTCAAAGAAGAAGCAGTAAGATTGAGCGATGAGATTGGATCAAAGAAAGCCGCCGAGCAGTTAGGCGTAGCCTACTATACCTTGCAGGAATGGAGAAAGCGAAGAACCCTGCACGGCGACGGAGCGCATATCGGGAGCGGACGCGCTTATGCATCTGCCGATAAGACTGCGCGTGAAATCGAATTAGAAAGAGAAATTGGCGAGTTGCGCCGCGCGAATGAAATTCTCAAGGATGCACTCGGTTTTTTCGCAAAAGACCGGAAGCGGTAAAGGCATGCCAGCTCTATGCTTACATCTGTGAACGACGGGATCGATGGACCGTCAAGGAGATGTGCGAAGTACTTGCTGTCAGCGAATCGGGCTATTACCGTAGCTTGAAGCCCACACCCAAACAGGAGCGGCAGCAACGCCTTCTGGTCAAAATCAAAGACATCATTGGAGAACATGAAGACAACAGTAATTACGGTGTCCAGCGTATTCTGCTGGCGCTGTCACAAATAGATATCACAACCAGCTACAGCACCGTCTATCGAATGATGAAGCAGCACGGCCTGCTGAAGAAAGCCAAGCGTCATCCAAACGGCATTACGCGTGAGGATGCCGCCGCTCAAAAGAGCAAGAACCTGATCCAGAGAGACTTTAGATCCTCAGCATCCAACCAAAAGTGGCTGTCGGATATCACCGAAGTCCCTTGTTCAGACGGCAAGCTATATCTATCCGCGGTACTGGATTGTTTCAACGGAGAGATCGTTGGCCTCGCCATGGACGACAACATGCGCAAGGAACTCTGCATCCAAGCCTTTGAGAACGCCTGCAGAGCAAGAAATGCTCGCGGAATGATTTATCACAGCGATCGAGGCAGCCAATTCACGAGCCATGCTTTCCGGGAGAGTCTGGCTAAACGTGACGCCATTCAAAGCATGAGCGGCACGGGGCGTTGCTATGATAACGCAAGGATGGAAAGCTTTTTTGCTACGCTAAAGAAAGAGAAGCTGTACAAGATCAACACAGAGCGCTATCCGATGGCCTATATTAAATCGGTCATCTTCAGATACATCATGGTCTACTACAACAGGCGGCGGATCTACACCACTAATCCAGGGGGCTGGCCGCCAGCTATTTATCGCGAAAGAATGCTGTCAAAAGCAGCTTAGTAACGAGATTTCTGTATGAGGGTGTTTTCAAACTGCACTTTTTTTGACAACTCCAATCCTCTCTTTATACCCGAAGTGTATTGTGCATCAATCCCCCATAAATCGATTGCAAATAGTATGGCTAAAATTGAATTGCCCTCATGATGGTTCATTGAAAACATTATGCATGGACTTCTTTGCTAAAGTAGATGATCTTGCGGGCACCGGATATTATGAAAAGTTTGGCGGTCCAAGGAACTCAATCAGTTCTATGGTAACTCAAATGGGAAGAGTAGCTAGACTTCATTGTATTGGTGCATTAATTATTGATGAGATTCAACATTTGCTCACTACCAAGGACAAAGGTTCCGAGAAGATGATGAACTTCTTCCTTCCTGTTTTCCCTCACGTATGTTGAATTTTAATGAATATCTTCCACGGACTATCCAGCTAATTGATGAAAGCGTGGAGACATTAGATCAGTTTCTTTATCGCTTATTCCCTAAAGTCATTGAATGGTTTGAAATGTCGAGATATAAAAAATGTTCCCTGAAATTAATACAGATGAAGTTCCATGGCTATAAAAAGGGATCAGAGCAGTTGCTTAGATGGGTAGAAGATCAAACGTTACGAATGAACAAACACACAAGATCTTTGTAACATGGAGGAATGTCACATGATTATGTTTCAAACCTTTCCAGGCGAATTGCTATTCAGTGCATTTGCGCGATATCATGCATATTCCGGAAACACGAGCTGTAAAAAGACAATGATAGACCTATTTGGTTCTTCGAACGTATGTGCGGTGCCTGATTTGCCGTGCCACTTGGATAAGTTGTGTGAACGGATCCCTGGGAAGGCAATGAAAGCAGAGTATGTATTAAGAAATCATACTTTCTATCCCTATTACGAGCCATTTATTAATGAAAAGAAACGAGATGCCATGTTTTATGAAATGATTCATGGTAGTGGGAAGAATTTATTTATGAAAGTTGGTCTACCTGCAAACGGTGTGAAAAATAATACTTTTCTGCAATTTTGCGATTCCTGCATCTACGAGGATAGAATAAAAATAGGCACTTCATATTGGCATCGGTCACATCAGCTGCCGGGTGTAAAAGTCTGTCATCTACATCACATTTGGCTGCGAGAATCATCGATCTTTTTTACGCAGCGTAGAAATAAGCATGAATTTATTTCATTAGAGATTTATCTTCAAAACAGTGCGTATAAAGCAAAAATGCAATTGGTTTGTGAAGATATGAATCAGCTATTTCTGGCGAAAGCATCTAATGAAATTGTTCAGGACGGAGATACGGAAAAAAAGATCGTTGATTTTCAAGAGAAATACTTTTCTAAGCTTGGTGCGATGAATTTGGTTTTTGCTAAAGGCGGAGCTTCAATAAAAAACATCATACCTGCTTTTGTATCTCATTGGGGTGAAGAGTTGCTTAATCGGCTAGGCTGTAATGTGAGTTTGGAACAAAATGATTCGTGGCTCCATAAACTTTTGAGAAAACAACGAGTTGATTTGCATCCCTTAAGACATATTTTAATGCACGGTTTTTTGCAATTAGTCTTTAACGATGAGCAAACAGAGGTTTGGGGAAGGAAAATGCCATTTGGACAAGCGCCGTGGATATGTGTAAATAAAGCATCAACTCATTATGGTGAGAAAGTAATTCAACATTGTGTTGTTTCAAGGTGTAGTAAGACTGGGAAATCGGTAGGCACTTTTTATTGCGATTGTGGTTTTGTGTTTTCACGAAAAGGACCGGATAAGCAACAACAAGATCGACTTAGGATTGGCCGGATTAAAGTGTTTGGACCTGTCTGGCGACAACGACTTATGGAGATGATGAACGATGATTCTCTTTCTTTAAGGGAAAAGGGGAGAAGGCTTGGTGTCGATCCGACCACAGTGAAAAATCAATGTAAACTTGTGACGTCAATAGAATCGAAGAATCAAAAAAGTATTTTGCCATTAGGAAGCTCCAATCGGAGCGAAAAAAAGACGGCAAAAAGAAAAGTAGAAGCTCATTCAAAAATAAGGGTAAACTGGTCGGAGCGAGATAACTTCTTAGCTAAACAGATAATCACAAAAGCAAGTCAGTTAACCTCAAATCCAAAAGTTAGAGTAACCCGGACAGAACTCGCAAGACAAATACGATCACTATCCCTTATACAAACGAAGATAGATAAACTGCCAAAAACAAAAAAGGAGTTAAGTATAGTTGAAGAATCAAAAGTTCAGTTCATAGAACGAAGAAAACTTAGACGGGCGAACATGTAACTCAGAAAGTTGAATCCTTTCATTCGACACACGGGAGAATTTGCGTTAATAATAGAAATACAATAGTCTTCTTAAGACGGATTGTGCCTCGAACGGCAACAATGTACGTTGGTCTAGATCTGCAATTCGACTTGGACTACAACAACGAGATAAATTGGAGATTCTATGAAACTATACTAAAGACGATGAAAACACGAACTCATAACGAGTTTGTGTTTTTTAAATCATTCGTTCTAATTACGCAGTAGTCTAGTACACATATTTATGATTTCGCGCTTGCCATATTGAAATATATCTTTCTAGAAGGATAACATAAACTATGGTATTATTTTACTATTGTAATCGAACGAATGGTTACTCTCGTAGGAGGAATTTATGAAACATGTTCCTTTTAAAGTGTCTGCGCGGGCAGCAAGACTGATCGGAAGAGAAAATGTTAGTAACGCAGACGGAGCAATTATCGAGCTAATTAAAAATGGATATGATGCGGATGCAACTGCTTGTTTAATTATTTTTGATATTAAATACAATCAGATTCCCAAAAAACTTACATTAGGTGAATTTCATTCCCTTGAATTAGGTGTTAAAGAGGAGCAACTTCTTCAGAGTTTTTACAAAGTTCTTAATGGTTTTTATGAACTGAAGACCATTGATGAGAGTCAGGAAAATCAGCTCTTAGCAATCTTTCGTCGTCAAAATCGGATTTACATCATTGACAATGGAGACGGAATGTCCGATGAGATAATCGAAAATAATTGGATGACAATAGGGACTAATAATAAAGAAGTTGATTTCGAAAGCAAAAAAAAACGCGTGCGAACTGGTGCAAAAGGAATAGGAAGGTTTGCTTTAGATCGACTTGGCAATCAATCTAGAATGATAACTATCCCGAGAGGGAATTTTGGAGGTTTTGATTGGAAAGTTCGGTGGAGTGACTTTGAGCGACAAGGAGCAAACTTGGACCAGGTCTTCGCACAGATCAGTAACACTTCATATGATACATTTTTTCTAACTATTGAAAAGATTCTTTCAATATTCCCCAACACCAGTAAAGTTGCTACAAAAAAAAAATTTAGTCAGGGCACAATTATTGAAATTAGTGAACTTCGAGATAATTGGAATTCCGAGAATATTCAAGGCATTTATAAAAATTTAGAAATATTAACACCACCACAAGATTCATTCGAATTTGAATATTTTGAAGATGAGGCTGAAGATTTTGAAGGTCAGTCTGACAGATTGGAAGAAATCGAAGTAGATAATTATGCATTTAAAATGTACCTTCATTCTACGATGGCTCCTAAAGAGTATGGTAGGATTAGAACTTCGATATGTGACGATTTCGATTATAAATTATCAGCGGAATATAATGAAAATCAAGAATTAATTGTAACAATCCATAGAAATGAATTTAATGTGGAATTGCTGGATAAACGATTGTTCGAATATCCTCAAATGAAACAATGGCCCTTTAATAAAGAAACATTTGAAACTAGTAATTCTTTCACAAAAAAATATACGCTTCCTCAGTTAATGCCTGGGAATTTAAGCGGGTCGCTTGATAATATTGGGCCATTTCAATTCACAGTTTACTTTATGAAAAGATCGTTACAGCAAGATGATAAAGAACGACTTTTTCAGCGAGAATTTCCATCATCTACAAGAAGTGAGTGGCTGGACAGCTTTGGTGGAATAAAAATGTTTAGAGATTCATTTCGCGTGCGCCCATATGGTGAAGCAGGTGGGAGTTCATTTGATTGGTTAACGCTTGGCGAGCGAGCTGCTAAGAGTCCAGCTGGTGTAACTCATAAAAGTGGATCTTGGAAAGTTCGACCTAATCAAGTGGCAGGATTAATTAGAATTTCTCGCATTTTAAACTTAAATTTTGAAGATAAATCAAGCAGGGAAGGCATTCAGGAGACTCCGGAATTTCAAACCTTTAAAGTACTATTACTTAGAATAATTCAATTATTTGAAGATGATCGCCAAGCTATAATGCGTCTTCTGAATCAGTTGTATGAAGAGGTAAATGAGCAAGAGTTAAACAAAGATAAAGCTAAAAAAGTAGCAGAAAAAGTTGTTTTGGAGTCTGCTAGGAGCACCACTAACAACACTAAAGAGGAAGTTGAAAAAAATCAAAATGAGCGAAGCTTTCTTGCTAAACAAGTTCTGGCATTTAGTCGTGAACGTGATGAGCTAATTACAGAGTTAAAACTCTTAAAAGGTTTAGCAAGTACAGGATTAGTAATTACATCATTTGCTCATGAATTGAAAAACCTAAGTGCTAATATTCTTCCGCGTACTCAAGATTTGCGGGCAGTTCTTCAAAAGATAATAAGCAATGATACAGTTCAAAAACTTAAATCATACAATAACCCATATATCATGATTGATGACTTTAGAAATCAGGATCAAAGATTGAAACATTGGCTTGATATTGCATTAAATGTTATTCGAAAAGATAAACGTACACGCAAAAAGGTCGATCTTTATATGATGTTTGAAGAGTATGAAAGAACGTGGTCAGCAGCTCTGGCATTTCAGTCTGTTGAATTAATCATCCCAAAATCGAATGTCGATAAAACCTGTTTATTTCGAATGTTTCCGATTGATTTTGATAGTGTGTTTAATAATCTTTTGTCTAATTCATTAGATGCATTTCAAAGAAAGGATGCACCTAACTCGAGGCAAATTACAATAGGGTTAGAAATGGAGGACGGGAAAATAGTTTTTACTTATGAGGATTCTGGCCCAGGGCTGTTAGCTACAATAGATAATCCTTACAAGATCTTCGAATCCTTCTTTACTACTAAATTAGACGCCATCGGACGCCCGGTCGGGACAGGTCTTGGAATGTGGATTGTAAAAACGACAATCGATGAGTACCGAGGACAAGTTGAATTAGTAAAAGCAAGACCAGGTTTTAAACTTAAGATCAAACTTCCTGTGAGAAAGGACGAAGGGATAGTAAACCATGTATAAAATAGCCTATATAGACGATCAGGATGGACAAATTCGTAAAGTGCAAAGAACGGTATCAGCCGATGAAATAGAAGCATCTGAAATAGATCTTTCGACGAATCCAGAAGAAGTTATTCAACAAATTATTGAGTCAGATTTTGATGCCGTCTTAATTGATTATAAGCTAAATGAAACTCGAGCTGATATTCACTATTCTGGAGCTGACTTAGCCAGATTGTTGGGTCAGACACTGTATAATTTCCCTTATTTTTTACTCACCTCACACAGCAACGATGCAGAAGAGGAAGCAGAAGACGTGCATCGTGTATATGATAGGGCTGAGTTCTATCAAAATCCTCAAAAATTAAATAGACGAATAAAAATGTCTATCGATCATTACCGTAGGGAGATTGAAAAATCTGAAACACGACTAGAAGAGTTAAAAGCAAAAGAATCATTAAGTTTACTAGAAGAAGAAGAGTTAATTAGCTTAGACGACTTCTTAGAGAAATCAATTAGTCAAGGTGGAAAGATTCCTAAAGAGCTTAAGAAAACGTCCCATATTGATAAAATGAACGAATTACTTTCTGCAGCTCAAATGATACTGGGAGAAGTGAAAAGACAGAATGACAAATAATATTCCGTTTCGAGAAAGCCATCCATCTAGAACGTGTACGACGCAATATACAGATCATAAAAGGTTTAAACCACATTTGCGTGTAGACTTCAATCAGCGCTGTGGATATTGTCATGCAAATGACATTTACTTGGGTGGAGCAACTGTGTTTCATGTAGATCACTTTGCACCACAGAAAAAGTTTCCTGATTTAAGGCTTAATTATTCCAATTTGGTTTATTCTTGTCCATATTGTAATCGTAGTAAAAGTGATGACTGGCCATCAACAGATGCAACTCAAAATATTGCAAATGACAAAGGTTACATTGACCCATGTGGTGAAGAATATGTAAATAATTTTTGCCGTGATCCTCAGGGCAATATCGTTCCGTTGTCGCCAGTAGGGATATATATGCATAAAAGATTGAGATTTGGATTAAGGAGACATCAGATACTTTGGATTATTCATCAAATACGAGTAACAATGAATGAACTTCATTCTGAACTTGAAAAAAAGCCAGCTGATTATGCGCTATTGACACAACTTGCTTCATTAAACAAAGAGTATTTGCAGTATTGGGACTATATCACAGATAATAAAGCAAATGCTTGATATGTGGGTGCATCACTTGCGACCTTGATTTTGTACTGCTCTGAGTAATTGTAATGTGCTTTGTAATTTTTGATTTGAAGCCCAATAAGCATGATAAAGTGTGTAAAGCTGATTACCGGGTAATAAACCATCTGAAGTTTGTTGTTCAAGTACATCCAAGCTTTTGTTATAAATAGATTGAAACTGTTCAATGACTTCTTCCATGAGGTCCATAGGATTCCTCCTATTTTAACAAGCTTTTTCTAAAAAAATATGCAGGCCCTTCCATTTGTAAGACAACTACTTGTGAATTTTAAGGATTTAGTGTGTCCACGAAGGTGTCAGGTTAAACAACTATTCACATTTTGACCATAGCCAAAAGGATCCATACTACAATTGGATTCTAGATACGGCCATAGTTGTAAATTAGTGTAGGCACATCAGATGAGGAAACAAGGATAACCAACAGCAGGTAGCTATGAATAGAGGGGAAATAATTGCAGGAAAAGCAAACAGGTTCATTTTATACACCAAAGTTATTAGTTGAGTATATGTCAAAGTATGTAATGAAAAGAAGTATTGAATGCATTCTCGAACCCTCTTTTGGAGACGGAAGATTTTTAGAAGCTCTAAAGGGTCAGAAAATAGATGCAGTTGAATTAGACATAACAAAAGTTGAACATGCTGCAACGACAAAGTCTGAAAATGTAAACTTAATTTGTGCTAACTTTGTTGAGTATGCCTTGTCTTCTGAAATGAAATATGATCTTGTAATTGGAAACCCACCGTACATAAGCAAAAAAGCTGTTTCAGAGCAGGAAAGAGAACTTTCCTTACAATTAATGAATTACTGGTCACTCCCTGATTCAATATTTCAGAACTTATGGGTATCGTTTGTTCTTGGCTCACTTAAATTGCTAAAAGATAACGGAGTTATTTTTTTTGTTCTTCCATTTGAATTCCTTCAAGTACATTATGCTGAAAAACTTAGAGCTGTTCTTGAAGAAAAGTTCAACCTAATAGAAATAACAACATTTAAGGAAAGCGTATTTCCGGACATTGAGCAGGATGTTTGTTTAGTATTAATGACAAATGTACCCCTAAAAGAACCCATAGTTAAATACACAACTGTAAAGAGTATCAGTGATTTCACGCCACTCGAATACAGCGAAATCAAAAGAAATAAACCATTGAAAAAATGGTCTAACGCCATTTTGAATGACGATGAAATTGAATTATTAATGAATCTTTCAAGTCGGTATATAAAAGTAGATCAATTAGGCGATTCCTCTCCAGGCATTGTAACAGGTGCAAACAATTTTTTTATTCTAAATAAGACAGAGGTTGACCAATTAAAAGGCATCGATTTGGTGTTGCCTTTAATCCAAAAGGGTTCAGATTTAGGAGGTCAATTAGTTTTAACTAGTAATGACTTTAATGAGTTAGATGAATTAAATAAAAAGGTATGGTTGCTCCAGTTAAATGATAAAAATATCAATAATATTTCATTGGAGCTAGGTGAATATCTTCAAGATGGAATTGATAAGAAAATTAATAAAAGATACAAGTGTGAAAATCGAAAGAACTGGTATGAAGTTCCGATAATTACTTCGGGAGATCTTATGTTCTTTAAACGATACAATAAAATTCCAAAATTAGTTGTTAATGAAGCGAGTGTAAACGCAACAGATATTGCGTATAATATTCGTCTCCACAAACAATTTGATCCATACTCAGTAGCATTCTGTTTTTATAACACTCTCACTTTTACATTATGTGAATATTTTGGAAGGTTTTACGGAGGCGGTGTAGGGGAATTAGTGCCCAGTGAATTTAAGTCTTTAAGTATTCCATACAAGAATATTAATAGGAATAGCGTGAAAAAATTAGAAAGGATGCTAAAGTCAAAGAATTCGATTGAAAGCATTCTAAAATATGTTGATAACATCGTTTTAAATGATCTTTCAAAAGATGAGTTACTAGTGCTTAATCGGATCCGAGAAAAATATCTAATAAGACGCTTGAAGATAACTCCACCAGTTTAACTTGTACGCATCAATTTGATTACAGAAAGCCAACAAAGAGACTACCAAAAATACTTCATTAAGGTTGGACCCAACTTTAATGTACATGATCAAAACTCGGCCCAGACTTTAATGTACGAATTAACATTATATTAAGTCGTCAAAACTCTTGAGAATATAAGGATTTTGAGTGTCAAACTTTAATGTACACGGACATTCGTTGTGGAACCAGTAAAAAATTATGGAACTAGTTAAAAAACTGTGGAACTAGTAAAAAAAGTGTGGAACTACATGAACAGTCTCGATTATGCCGTATGTCCGTTTAAATTAAAGATGAAAACTGGATTATAGATGAATGCAGCCAGAAAAGTCCCGAACAATTATTTTTCGGGACTTTTCTTTAAAGATGATTACGAAGAACTATCGATTTGGTAGATAGAGTTTTAAATACTATATATTTGAGGAGAATTGTCCAGTGGAAATAAAGTGTTAGACTGAAAATAAAGTATTAGACCGTGAAAAAAATGTTATAGACTGTCACTTCAAATGAGGAATAGAAAATAGTTTTAGCAATACCATGAATATTTCAGTCCTATAGAGCCACTTGGTTAATGAGTGAGAGCCATTTCGTTAATAAAATAGGGCCATGATGTTAGTGTACAGAGCCAGTTTGGGACTAAACTATCGGGCAGCAGATAACGTGGTAGTAATCCCTTTAACTTATGGTGCGCTCCCCTTATTATTGTCTTAGCTCTTCAGCCAATCAATCGTTCAAAGCGGCGATGTCGAGCCTGCGAAGGCGTGCCTGGTCGGCAATCATGCCGATCTCGGCGATCTTGCCATCCACAACCGTGAATTCGAGAATGAATATCGGTTGATCCAAATGACCCACGATGACGCCTACCGATCCGTTCACGAGCACCGGCTTCATGCTCCGGGCACGATCGGCGAATTGCTTGGCCTGCTTGGCCACGGCCTCTGAACCGCGAACAACCGGCGCATTTGCGACTGGCGCGAATACGGGGTCGTTTCGAAGTACGACATTCGGATCTAATACCGAAAGTAGTTTCTCAAAGTCTCCGTTGCGCGATGCGGCGAGGAATGCGTCGACAAGCTCCCGTTTACGCTGAAACTCCGCAGTTTCCGAAGTTGACTCGGCATCCTGAACCCGGCGTCGTGCGCGGCTCGCCAATTGTCTTGCTGCGGCCTCGTTACGCCCGATAATGGGAGCGATCTCCGAAAAAGACAAGGCGAATATATCGTGCAACACGAATGCAATGCGTTCGGCAGGATTTAATTTTTCGAGGATCACGAGCATCGCAAGACCAACGGAATCGGCCATCAGCGCTTCGTGCTCAGGGTCGCTTCCGTCTTGGCGGCTAATTACCGGTTCAGGTACACTAACCATCGTAAGCTCCTCGCGACGCGATTTACGAGATCGCAGCATATCAAAACATACTCTTGAAACGATTGTTGTCAACCATCCTCCAAAATTCTCGACTCCGCTCGTATCTGAGCGACTAAGACGTATCCATGACTCCTGTAGAGCGTCATCCGCTTCGCTCAGAGATCCGAGCATCCGGTAAGCCACCGTCTGCAGGTGATTCCGATGCGCCCCGAATTGTTCTACAAGCCAGTTGTGATCGTTCATGCGCCTCATACCCTTCTTCGTTTCCTCTTTATTTATATGTCGAATGAAACTCAGCAGATGTGACGGAGTTGTACGAAAACTACAGTTTTTATTTCGAATTTCTCATCAAAACATTTTTCGCCATTTCTGTCACGTTTCCTTCATGACTTACGACATAGTTAGTGACAAAGGAAACCGGTCTATGTGAAAGAAGAGTCTACCGGTTGTCCGTTGAAAACATTTAAACCAAGGAGATGATTGTTGTGAGTACGAGTTTGATCCCTTTTCTTGAAATGAACGGAAGCGCGAATGAGGCTATCGATTTATACGTGAAGGCGTTGGATGCCAAGGTCACTTATATGCTTCGGTTCAGAGACATGCCGGAAAATCCGGAAGCTCCACTGCCGACAGAAAAGAAGGACTGGGTGAATTACGCCGTCTTGAAAATTGGCGATTCCGAACTACAGATTACCGATAATGTTACTGGAAGCACTTACGAGAAGGGAACGCAAATCACCATCGTTGTTCAAACCGACGACAAAGAAAAAGCTACCCAATATTTCGAAGTATTGAAGCAAGGCGGTCGAGTGAACGACCCGCTACAAGCAAGTTTCTTCAGCCCCGCTTACGGTAATGTAACGGATAAATTCGGTATCACGTTCCGGATCCTTACAAAAGGACGTCAGTGATCTATCGCGCCACTGATCTTTCGCATCATAAACACAAATAGCATGGGATAGCGGCCCTGTACGCATTGTCAGCGGCAGGGCCGCTTACTTTTTGAGGAATCATTTTACCTGACGAGAACCTGCTTTGAAATATGTTGTCATTCCGTTAACGGAGGACGAAAATTGAAAATTGTAGAATGGGAAAGCCGCATATTCTGTTGGCTCTCCTTATTAACTTGGTGGCTCTATTTCGTTAACGTCATGGCTCTCAATAATTAACCAAGCGGCTCTGCCGCACCGAAATATTCATACCAGGCGCGTAACTATACCATGACGGAAACCTTGTTGAAATTGGCAAATATGCCTTGATGTATCTGGGTAGATCATCAATCCATTGCTGGAGTTGACGCTGATTGAGCGTTGAAACCTTCTTTCCGACTTTCGTGGATCGTTGATCCGTACTCTGTCTATGCTACCAGGCGAGCAAAATCCCGTTCTGCATACTTATCCCCATTCACCCGGCAATTCCGGACTTTCCGCCAACCCAACGATCCGAACGCTTCTTTAAATAATGAGAGAACACATAACGCCAAGGAATGCAGAAGGGGAAAATCGCCACGATCAAGCATTCGAACACGACTCCCAAGGTTGAGTCGTCTATCTGCCCGGCATTCCAGAGCGGGAGAGCGACGACGGATAGCCAGATCAGCTTCCAGAGCATCTCCCATAAGAGCAACGGAAGCATCTGCAGAGGATACCGGAGACCCAAGAGGGAGAGAGCCGAGAAGGCGGCCAGCATGCATTGGACGATGCCCTCCATCAGTTCCCACTGTTCGTGGCGGATGACGCCGGGCCATACCACGATTCCGAGTCCTACGACAACAAGAAGGTACAGGGCACGCAACAGGTAGAGACGAAACACCGAGACTTCCTTCATGATTAACCGCTCCTCTTAATAGGTTTTCTTCATCCACGCCGTGATGCCAATTCCGTCCGAGTCATGCAATTCCTCGACATCGGCATAGCGAAGCAAAGCCCCGTCCTTGATGGCGATGAAGCTATCCCAGATCGACTCGAGCTCTGGGATCTCGTGGCTGGCCATGAGT
>NZ_JBHSMH010000013.1:0-2479 GCF_042655365.1 Cohnella suwonensis
GTAAGCGTCAAACCTTCCCCACCTTCAAGCCCGCTAATCGCTATGAGATAATCCTCCTCAGAATCAGTCAGGGGAGGATTTTTTATGGCCAGAAAAGATGTTCGAAAGAAATGGGAGGCTCGCGTCGCGGCTTACCGGTCTAGCGGAGAGAAGGCGACGAGATGGTGCACTGCCAATCAGGTAGACCGCCGCCAACTCTACACGTGGATGAAACGAATCGACGGAGCATCTGCCCCGACTGCTGTTACTTCTAGTTCAACCGCCTGGTTAAACGTCTCGGTCATGCCCGAAGAAGCATCGAATGAGCCTGCTTGCCTTACTGTTAAAGTCGGTTCTGCTACAATAGAAGTCCGCGCTGGATTCCAACCTGTTCTGCTCCGTGACGTGGTGCAGACTCTTCAAGCGCTATGTTAAGTCAGCTTACCACCGCGAATCAGGTGTATTTGGCTTGCGGAAGCACGGATCTCCGAAAATCCATCGACGGACTCGCCGCCCTCGTGCAAGAAGGCTTCGGCTTGGACCCGTTCTCGCCTTGTTTGTTCGTATTCTGCAACCGCCAGCGCAACAAGCTTAAGATCTTGCACTGGGACCATAACGGCTTCTGGTTATTTTACCGTCGACTCGAGCGCGGGACGTTTCAATGGCCGACGGGCAGTCATACCACCGCGACCATCTCTCCCCGCGAGCTTCGTTGGCTGCTGGATGGGCTTACCCTTCATCAGCGGCAGGCTCATCCGCAAGTCACCGCTCAAACCGTCATATAACGGCCAATGTTCGCCGTTTCGCCATACCTGGCGGCACTTCTCGGCAGGAAATAGGGGTGTTTTTGGCTAAAATAATAGCATGGAAAATCGAACGGATCACCTAGACCCTACAACCGAATCATACGAAGCGACCATTGCGAAGCAAGATGCGAAAATTGCCGAACTCACAGCTAAACTGAACTGGTATCAAGAGCAGTTTCGGCTGGCGCAGCAGAAGCGATTCGGCGCTTCGAGTGAAAAAACAAATCCGGATCAGGTCGAAATGGACCTGTTTAACGAAGCGGAGATACTCGCAACCCCGGATTCCGAGGAACCGAGCGTAGAGACCGTCACCTACAGTCGTAAGAAGGCCGTCGGCAATCGCGAAGCAAAGCTGGATCAGTTTCCGGTCGAGACGGTCGACTATACGCTTACGGAGTCGGAGCAAGTTTGTTCCTGCTGCGGAGGCGCGCTGCATGAGATGAGTACCGAGATTCGTAACGAAATCGCTATCGTTCCTGCCGAGGTGAAGGTCGTTAGGCATGTGCGACATGTCTATGCATGCCGCCATTGCGAGCGCGAAGAGATAAGTACACCCATTATCACAGCAACGATGCCAAAGCCAGTCTACCCGGGCAGCTTGGCTTCTCCGTCAGCTATCGCCTATGTCATGGGTCAGAAGTATGTGGATGCCCAGCCGCTGTATCGTCAAGAGCAGCAGTTTGCAAGGCTAGGCCTAACCTTATCGCGTCAAACGTTGGCGAACTGGATGATGTACGGAGCGAATCAGTGGCTATCGTTGCTTGCGGATCGGATGCGCGAGCACTTATTGAAGCAGGATATTCTGCATGCGGATGAGACGACGCTGCAAGTGCTACGAGAGCCGGGCAAGTCGGCGGAGACGCAGTCGTACTTGTGGCTATATCGAACCGGCCGCATGGGGCCGCCCATTGTGCTATTCGACTACCGGCCAACCCGTGGAGGCGAGAATCCGCGCGATTTCCTTAAGGGATTCAGCGGCTACCTGCACGTAGACGGGTATCCAGGCTATCACAAGGTAGCCGGCGTCACCTTGGTCGGATGCTGGGCTCATGCTCGGCGAAAGTTCGACGAGGCAATGAAGTCGCTGCCGGCTTCGCATGACAAAACGAAAACGACGGCGCAACAAGGGCTTGATTTCTGCAACCAGTTGTTTGCCGTGGAACGGGAACTAAAGGAGTCATCTCCCGAGGAGAGATATGCCATCCGCCAGGAACGAAGTCGTCCTATTGTGGATGCTTATTCGAGTTGGCTGAAGCAACAACGGTCTCGGACGTTACCTAAGAGCTTACTCGGCCAAGCGATTACCTACAGTATCAATCAGTGGGACAAGCTGACGGCATTCCTTGCAGATGGAAGACTCGAGATCGATAATAATCGTAGCGAGCGATCCATTAAGCCATTTGTAATCGGCCGGAAGAACTGGCTGTTCGCAAATACGCCTCGCGGTGCCAAAGCAAGTAGCACCATTTATAGCGTGATTGAAACAGCGAAAGAAAACGGATTGAATCCGTTCAAATATCTCCAATATCTATTCGAACAGATGCCGCAGTTATCAGACCCGAAAGATCCGGAAGAACTGGATCGGTTACTGCCGTGGTCGTCGTCATTGCCGTTGACCTGCCGTATATTTAAATCATAGATCAGCATAACTTAGCCCTCATCTATTTAATAGGTGGGGGCTATTTGACGCTTAC
>NZ_JBHSMH010000014.1:0-16764 GCF_042655365.1 Cohnella suwonensis
GAAAAGGCGACTTTTCATCCAATAAATGGGATGAAAAGTCGTCTTTTCGTTTAATCATTATTTCTTACTTCGAAAAATCGTAAGTTCTTCAGTGGCCTCGCGAATCGCATGGGGGTGTTCGTTCTATTCGTTCGATCAGGAATCGCTTCCCGTGCTCGCCGATTCCGTCGCTTCCGTCTTGGCGGCGTCCGGACGTTTACCGTCCCCGCCGTGCCGGCGGCCTTCGCCGAAGCCTTTGCCGTTTACGATTTTCTCGGCGATCGCTACTACGTCCTTCAGCCGCTCGTCCGCCTGCGCTTGCGTCAACTTGCCGTCCGTCACCTTTTGCTGGACGGAAGCCTTGATCGCCGTCACTTGCGCGTCGATCAGCTTCTGCGTTTCCACGCCTTTGGAAGCGGCCAGATCAGCTAGCGACTTGCCCGACTCCAGTTGCGTCTTCAGCTCGTCGACAGTCAATCCGAGCAGTTGTCCGGCCGACGTTAAATCCGGAGCCGCTCCGAATTTGCCGCCTCCGTGCCTGCCATCCATCCCGGCGGGCAGTTGGCCGTCGATCAGCTTGTCCAAGTTGTCGGCGTACTCCTTCTTCTGCTCCGCTTGGCGCTTATCGAACGCCGCGGTCAATGCCGCCTTCAATTGCTCCCTCGTCACTCCCTGCTGCTCGGCGATTTCCGCCAGCGTCGCTCCCGCCTTTGCCTTCTCCTCGTATGCCGCCTTATCCAGCTTCAGCAAGTCGAGCACTTCTTGCCCGACCGCTTGGCCTCCCCGGCCGAAACCTCCTTTCACCCAACCCGCTGCGCCATTTTGCGTCTGCGCCGCTTCGCTTTTGCTCGCGGATGAAGGATCCGAGTTGCCCGTGATCGTTGCCGCATACGCGGACATCGGGATCATCAGCGCCAGTACTGCCGTTATGCCTAAAGTTTTCGCCTTGTTTTTCATCTTCGTTTGCCTCCTTGGCAGGAATTGGTCTTACGCGCTCATTATGGACCGGAAATCTGAACCGCGGATGAGACGAAGCTTAATTTAGGCTAAGTATGCGCTGAGAGATTGCTGAATAGCCCGTCCCCCCCCCCCCCGGCATGACCGCCTACGAGAACGCGGAGCTTCCGCTCGTCCTTCGCGGAACGCCCGCCTCCAAGCGCGGAGCGCGCGTCATGGAGCTGTTGGAGCAAGTCGGCATCGCCGAATTCGCGGACCATTACCCGGGCGAGCTGTCCGGCGGACAGCAGCAGCGCGTCTCCGTGGCGAGATCGCTCATGCTGAACCCGCCCATCGTGCTGGTGGACGAACCGACCGGTAGCTTGGACAGCGACAACGAACGGCAGCTTCTCGATACGATTCGCGGATTAAATAAAGAGCGCGGCATGACGTTCGTCATCATTACCCACGACGAACAAGTCGCTTCTGTCGCCCATCGCAAGTTAACGCTGAAGGACGGATACCTGATGCGTTCCAAAGAGAAGGAAGAAACCGACGGACGAGCCGCCGCAGAGACCGTGTAACTCCGGTATAGAAATTGTCGAGTCGGCACGGGTATAATGGGGCGAACGAACCCGAACGGAGGAAATCCCATCCTGCGCAAAGCACCCTATGCCCTCATCTTGCTCGGCCTCGCGCTGCTCTCTTACCCTTATCTACGGGAAAAGTACGACGACCACCGTCAAAATGAATTGCTTCGGAAGCTGGAACGTCCGACATCGACGGCAGGTGCCCCGGTTACTCCGCTTGCCGTCGAATACGAGCGGCTTTCCGGCTTGCTCGGCCAGCAACCGCCGGAGGACGAGACCGTGCCGTCGCCGCCCCCGGCCATAGACAAACAAACGGAAGGCGCCCTCGGCGTTCTGACCATCGAGGGCATCGACGTCGAGCTGCCGATATTGGAAGGGGCCACCAAGGCGAACATGAAATACGCCTCCGCCCATATGACCGAGACGGCCGCCATCGGCCAACCGGGCAACGCTGCGATCGCCGCCCATCGCGCGAGAACGAAGGGTCGGCTGTTTAACCGCTTGAACGAAGTCAAGGTCGGCGACCGCATTCGGATCGATGCCGGAGACCGTTCGTACGAATATGACGTATTCCGTATCAAAGTCGTCGAGCCGACCGACCTCTCGGTGCTGGAGAACGAAGGGGATCTCGCGATGCTTACGCTGATCACGTGCGACCCGCTCGTCAATCCGACGCACAGGCTGATCGTGCAAGCGAAGCTGGTTAGCTAGCAAGATAGGACGGAAAGAGCAAAAAGCCGGACGCGAGTACTTCGCGTCCGGCTTTTTCCGTTATCCTCTCAATACACTTTCTCGGCCGCGTACTCTTTAGCCGATTTCGCGAAACTGAACGGCTTGCCCGCTTTTTTCAGCCCTGCGTCCACCGTAGCGTCGACGACGACCCATTTTCCGTTCAAGTACACTTCGTTCCACGCATGATAGCCTTTGACGTAACTCGTCGTACCCATGACCAGCTTCGCCGGGATCCCTTGGCTGCGAAGCATCGCGGCGTACAAGGAAGCGTAACCGTAACAGATCGCCTTGCCCGAGGCCAGCGTTCCGTCGATATCCGGAATATATTCCGAGGTAACGCTCTTCGCGAGTTCGTTGTCGTACTTAATGGCGCCGATCAAGAAGGCGTGAATCGCTTTCGCCTTTTGCTCGTTCGTCTTCGCGCCCTTCACGAGCTTCGTCGCCTTACCGACCGCATCTTCCGCGTTTTTCCAGTTCACGTTCTGCACCGCGTTCAAGAAAGGGACGGTCGCATTGTCGAGCTTCACGTCGACCTTTTGGGTGCGGAGCACTTTATATTGGTTTCCTTTGACGTTCTCCAGAAGCGTGACGGTATACGTTCCGTTCCCCATTTGAAGCGGAAGCCATACCGGATGTTCGGCATCGGCTTTCGATACAGTATACGTGTAAGAACGCCCGTCTTTCGAGACTTTCGCTTTCGTTAACTTATCCGTGTCGGAACCGAGCGTAATGCCGACCGTACCTTTGTTCGCGGCGGAAGCGTCCAACCAAGCAGCATCGATCGATTCGGCCGCCAACGCCGCCGGAGCTGCTGAGAATGCCAGCGCGATCGCCAGCAATAAGGGAATTATTTTCTTCAACGGTAAAACTCCTTTCGGTAACTGGCTGCCATCCTCAGGCGGGAAGGCCCTATAGCTTTGCGTCGCTGTCTTTCGACAGGTTTGCCGTTATCGGGGATTCGGTGCGATGAAGCAAAAAAAGCCCGGAATTTCGGTAGCTGGCTGCCATCCGAAAATCGGGAAGGCCCTGTAGCATTGCGTCGCTGCCTTTCGACAGGTTTGCCGTTATCGTGTTCGGCTTTCTTTGTTTTGATTATACTAGATTCGCGAAAAATAGACTAGTTTTTGTTTATTTGGACAGCTTGCGCCGTTTCCAGAGGAACCCGACGCCGGCGATGACAAGGGCGAGACCCGCCAGCTGCAAAGGCAGTGGGCTTGCTTCACCGGTCTTCGGCAGCGTTTTGCCGCCTTCTCCGTCTATGCCGCCGCGCGGCACTTTGTCCACGTCGATATCGACGAACGTGTCTTGCTCGTTGCCGTCCTTGTCTTTCACTGCGATGACGAATTTGTCTTTGCCGGTGAAGCCCTTCTTCGGCGTGTATGTCCATTTGCCTTTCGGATCGACCGTGACGGTACCGTTCTTCGGCTTTTCCTTGACGACGGGTTTCCCTCCGTCCGGCACTTCGACTTTACCCGTCGTCGGCTTGTCTTCCGGTGTCTTCTTCGTATCCGTGACCGGCGGTTTTACCGGCGGCTTGACCGGCGGTTCAACCGGAGGTTCGACCGGCGGTTCGACCGGCGGTTCAACCGGAGGCTCGACTGGCGGAACCACTGGCGGAACCACTGGCGGCACTACCGGTGGCACGACTGGCGGGATTACCGGCGGTACTACTGGCGGGACGACAGGGTTTCTCGTATTTTCCAACGACAAGGTGACGAATTGGTGAGTCGAGTCGATGGTGACGGCATGCTCCGCCGCATCGAGTTGGTACCCTGCGGGCGCCGCCGTTTCCTTCAAGTAATACTGCCCCGACAAAAGCTTATCGAACAAGATTTCGCCGCTGGCGTCAGTCGTCAACGTGTTAATCAAGATTCGCGTCGCGCCGACTTGTCTTTCGAGCTTAAAAGTGGCCCCGGGCAGAACGATGGCATGATCCGCTTGGTCCACTTTCGTGACCGTCAGCGATCCTATCACGCCGCTTCCCGTGCCCGAACCCGAAGAAACGCCGACTTTGACGTTCTTATCCGTCTGTTTCGTTCCGGTGGAAACGCCGTTGCCCGAAAACTCGACCGCGTTACCGACGTTTTCGTTGTTAAGGGCGGCGATCAAAGAGTCGTATTCCAGCAAATATGCGGTATGAATCGTATTGTTAAAGCTCAAGACGAACGATTGCGTACCGTCGGCTGCCCTGTTAATCGTCAGCGCGTATTCCGAAGCCGGAACGACGGCGCCCTTCGTTAACGTGCCATCTGCCGCGACATTCGTCGCGTAAAGCTTGAAGGAATCGTCGATCAACACTTGGTTGTCCGTCGGCGTATCAGTGATTTTCGCGCTGCTTACGGTCGATTGTCCTTTGTTGATGAACACTTTCCAATGGATGAGTTCGCCGTCCTGCGCGCCGTCCTTCGAGACGTAGATGCCGCCTTGAGGAATCGTGACGGATGCCGTCAAATCTTTCGATACGTCGGTCGCCCCGTCCTTCACCTTCGCCGTATTCGTAGCCGTCGTTCCGATAATTTGATTATCGAGATTCGTTTCGAACGTGATGAAGTAAGGAGAGGAAATCGCGTTGTTGAATTCGACGCTTAATGTCTGCCCTGTTACATTGACCGTATATTCGGAAGGGTCTACTAACGAACCTATCGACGTGCCTCCTCCCGTCGCGATGTTCATGCCGTACACTTTAACCGAACCGCTTACGAGCGTTTGCCCGACTTCCAGTACGTCGACCATCTCGGCATTCGCGAGCGTCTTCAGATTATAGTTGACGCCTACCGTCCATGTAATCGTCTTGCTGGTCGCGTTGTACGAACCGGATTTAGAGCCGTTGTTTTTCGTTGCCGCGTTCGGCACGAACGAGTTCGATATATTCGCTTCGTGAGGCGTTACTCCCTCCAACCAAGCCGCATGGGCGTGATTGTCGAAGTTCGAACCGGACGTCAGCCAATCATTGTTGAATTTCGTTTTGTAGGTAATGTCGATTTGCTCGGTTACGTTGCCGGCGAATACGATCTCGAAACCTTTCTTGTAATCTCCGCCAAGAGGAGTTAACGTGTAATCCGCGGGATCGGCGAGCGTAGCGCCGCTCTTCTTCTTGACGACGACGGAAGCCGGATCGAGCTCGATGCCGCTTTCCGTGAACGTATCCGTGATTTTCGCGCTTGTCATCCCGAAATCATTGCCGTTGAAGTGCAGCTGCCATTGAACGGTTTTGTTTACGTAATCGGGACTGTTGTTGGACTTAGTCAATACGACTTGTTGGAAATTCCGGCTCGTATTCTTGCTAAAGCCGCCGGAGGATACCGAATTATGGACCGTGCCGTCCGCATAGACGGGATCGACCGCTTTCGTCTGGTAAGAGATTCGGTAAGCAGAACTTATCGCTGCGTTGAATTGGATATCGAATGTGTTTTTATGAGTCACGGCATCATTGGTTACGGCCGATAAAGTATAATCGTCAGCCATCCCTTCCGTTAACGCCGCGCCGACGACCGGATTGCCGGAAGCATCGAACGTGACTTCGCGGACCTGTACCGATCCAGGCACGAGCATATGAATATCGTCGAAGCTATCCGTCACCTTCGCGTTCGCTTGAGTTATCGTCTTCTGGTTGAAGTTATAATCGACTTCCCATGTAACCGTCTGGGTCGTGGAGCTATACCCGGAAGAACGCTTGTCGAGCGGGGTGCCGTACGATACAGCAACGGTAGCGGACGATTTCGCTGCCGTCAGCCCCGAACCCCCGAACGTCGCTTCGTTCGTGAAGCTCGTCTTCGACTCGTCCGTAATTGACGTCTCGAAGACGATACGATAAGCCTTGTTGATGGAGCTACCGAACGTAAGGTTAAAGCTTTTGTTGTCCGCGGCTATGCCGGGATTGTAGGTAGCGGCGGTTACGCTGCCCGGTACGACGGAACCGTCCAACTGGACTTCCGCGTCGTACACTTTCAAGGTCGCCGGGTTGATTTCCAGCCCCGCCGGGAATGTATCTGACACGAACGCGCCGGATACCGTCTCCAGCTTCTTGTTGACGTCTACCGTCCACAAGATTTTTGTCGGGTTTTTTTTCGCATCGGGCTCGCCTTTCTTATCGATCGTCTGGTTCACTTTCGGTTTGAAGAGAACCATCGCTTTGAACGGTCCGCTCTTGATGGGGAAAGTGATTTCCTGCGTCGTGCCGCCCGTGAATTTCGACTCGTCGAACTGAGTTCGTACGGTCAAAGTTCCCGAGACGTCGTCGTGGGATTCCATGTAATCGTTAAACGTCATGACGACATCGTGCGTGGCCTTATCCACGGTGAACGTGCCGACGTTATCGCCTCCGAAGATCAGATAAGCCGGCGAAGCCGGATCTTTGCCGATATCGTTGAATAAAGTGAATTCATCCGGAAGCTTAAAGGTAAACGTACTTCCTGCCTCATAATCAGGAGTGTTCGGCAACTCCCACGCGAAATCCAACTTCACGTCCGAACCTTGCTCGAGCGCAGTCGCCGCCGGCAAAGGATTGCCGTGAGCATCGAGCCCGGTGAGCGTTACGGACGTAATCAGGTTGTCCGGAATGGACACGGGAGCGGCGTTGACTTTCCCTAGACTGCTGACGCTCTGCCACATCAGCAATAAAGCCAATACGAAAAATCCAATCTTTTTCATCGTAAAAAATTCCTCCATCCTTGCTTGAGCCGATTTGAAGCCCACAGCTTCGCAATATACAGCATACATTTGCCAACTATACAAAATCTGACCAAGTTCGCGCCGATTCGCCGAACATGCGAAAGAACCCCTTTGACTCGAAGGCCAAAGAGGTTTGATCCGTGCCGATTATCCGATCATTATGATTTGGCGCGAAGCCGCTCGTACAGTTGTAACGCCGCCTCGGACGGTTCTTCGCCGAATTCCGTCCGCAGCATGTTTTCCAGTTCCTCGTAATGTCGCATGGCCAAAGAGCCGAAACCTTCCCTATCGTAAAGATCGATCAACGCCTCATAGATTTCCTCCGCGTAAGGGAATTCCGTGAGCAGCTTCTCGTACGCGTCCGCGGCTTCCTTGCCCCGGTCGCTTTCGGACCAGTAGCGGCATAATTCCATTCCGTGCCGGTAGCGCAAGTTCCGCAGACGTTGGCGTTCCCCTTCCGCCCAGCCATAATCGTGCTCCGATAAGTAGTCGCCCGGATACGCCGCGAACGAGAGCGCGTGGCGTCCCTCGGTTCCGTCGTCCAATTCCCCGATCGCGCGTAACTCCTTCTCCCACTCCGACGAGTCGACCGACACGCCGTCCGCTTTCAGCAAATATCCGTCTCCGCTGTTGACCAACTCGATGCCGAGCCCTGAGTGCTCGAACGATTTGCGAAGCCGATAGATCGCCGTGTACATTTGCGCGTAGCCTTTCTTCTCGTCCACGTCCGGCCATAGAAGTTCGAGCAGCGTCTCTTTGCGAACCGGTTGCCCGCGCTTATGGATCATGTAGGCGAATAGTTCCTTCGCCTTGGCCGTTCTCCAAGAGAGCGCCTCTCCGTGACCGTCCGCGACGACAAGCGAAGGACAGCACCGCACGGCTGCTTTGACGGACGATTGGCTTGCTTCGTATCCGGCGGCAACCGTTCCGGGAACGATCTGTTTCTCCAGCCTGGATACCGTAAGCGCCAGTCTATCGGGATAAACCGGCTTCAGCAAATAATCGAGCGCGTTGAGCTCGAACGCTTTGATCGCGTAATCGTCGTAAGCGGTGACGAATACGACCGCAACCGATTCGTCCATGTCGAGAAGTTTGTCCGCGAATTCGAGTCCGCTCAACTGCGGCATGTCGATATCGACGAACGCCGCGTCCGGCTTGAGGGATCCGGCTTGTGCGAGCGCCTCGACGGGATTAATGAAGCTACCGACGATCTCGATTCCGTCGATCTTGCCCAATTGGGCCTCTAGACTTCGAAGCGCCAACGGTTCGTCATCCAGCAAAATCACTTTCATCCTTGTTTCCCCCCTTTTCCCTCGTCTTCGGGCTCTTCGTGCATCCATTGGAAAAGAGGCCGCTCCGGGGTCTGGCAGACCATCGGATACAGCCTCCGCGCTAGCGGATTATCGATTCTTGCGGTCGGACGGCAGCAGGAACGCGAAGAGTCCGGACAGCGGCAGGAAGCTGCACGCCAGCATGACCGAATGCAAGCCGTACGCGTCCGCCGCATTGCCGAGCGCCACGCCGCCGATCGCGCCCATCCCGAACGCGAGACCCGTCGTCAGGCCCGAAGCCATGCCGACGCTTTTCGGCATAAGGAACTGCGCATATACGACCGCGACAGAGAAGCCGGATAGAATGACGAAACCGAGCAGCGTAATCGCCGGATATACCCATGCGAGCGGCAAATGCGGCAACGCGAGAGCGATAGGCGACGCGCCGAGAATGGAGAAGACGATCATTTTCTTCATGCCGAAGCGATCCGCCAAGACGCCTCCGAAATACGTGCCCAATACGCCCGCGGCGAGGAACAGGAAGACCGGAATTTGCGCCTGCTGTTTCGTCAATCCGTAATCGTCCTTCAAATAAAATTGGTAGAAGCTCCCGACGCTCGTATGGTACCAAGAACGCGCGAACACGAGAAGAACGAGCAATCCCATCGCGAACTTGACCCGCGGATGGTTCGACAACGCCTGCGACGCGGAACCTGCGCGACCCGCTCCGGCTCCCGCGTTACGAGCGCGTTCCGCGTCCCATTCCGCCAGCTTGCGCCTGTACCACGGCACGACGCCGAGCAAGACGGCGATCGCGAGCGCCGCGAACAAGGTGCCCCAGATCGCTCCGATCTGACCCAGCGGCACGAATACGAAGATCGTCATGAGCGGCGCGAGCGAGCTGCCCGCGTTGCCTCCGACTTGATAGACGGACTGGGCGAACCCGCGCCTGCCTCCCGCGGCGAAGTAGACGACCCGCGAGCCTTCCGGATGGAAGATGGCCGATCCGAGTCCGACGAACACGACCGACAACAATAAATACCAGAAGCCCGGCGACAAGGCGATGCCGCACATGCCGATGAGGCTGAGCCCCATTCCGATCGGTAGCATCGACGGCCTCGAGCGCTTATCCGAATAGGCTCCGATGACGGGCTGCATGACCGAGGACGTCATATTCAGCATGAAACCGATCCACCCGACTTGCGTAAGTGATAGATTCAAGGAGTCCTCGAGGATCGTATATAACGCCGGCACGACGGCCTGCATCGAATCGTTGAGCATATGGACCAAACTGATGGCGAGCAAGACGGGCAAGGCGACTTTCGTGGCCGAATCCGATGCCGCCCTTGACGTTCCCGCGAACGAAGCCAATGGCGTACCCTCCGATTCATTCTTTCTGCCTACCCAGTGTAGATTCGCTATCCGGGGAAGTCAAGATAAGGTTAAGTTACCAGATGTTCGCAACGGCTTGCATGAAGGCTTTCATGGCCGGATGCGAAGCCGACTTCGCCCAAGCGTCGACTTGGTCCTCGTCGCCCGCGAACGCTAGCTTGAGCGCTTCCCGCAACTCATCCCGGTATCGGCTACCCTCGGCAGCCTCTTCGTCTTTCAACGCTTTCGCCATTTTAGCCCAATTCGCTTTGTCGCTCTCGAAATAATCGCGCTCCGGGTACTTCTCGGCCATCGCGATCGCCGAATCGAACGTCCCGGAGAAAATAAGATCCAATGCGATCGAATAACCGACGAACCGGTGGGAGGGATCCGTCTTTAAAGCTTGCGCGAAAAGTTCCGAAGCTTCCTTGATCTTTCCTTGCTTCAGATAGGCTTTCGCGTAAATCGATTTCGCATAACCTTCGTCCGCTTGCCAACTTTCGGATTGCCGGTAGATGTCATAGTACTTGTCGACGTTCTTCCAATTCTCGGTTTCGATGTTGTGCATGAAAAGCATAAAGGCATACTTTCCCGAGTCGTCCGCCTTCATCATTTTTTCCGCGTACGTCATTGCATCTTCCGGCCACTTCCCCGCTCTATTGATGGAAGACTCCGTCTCGTATAAGCGTATAATCATATGCAAGCTATACCGGTCGCCCGGATCGGTCTCGTAATCCTTCTTGTATGCGGCCATCGCTTCGTTCAACTTACCTTCCAACAGCAGCCGATCCGCCTCGGTCAAAGTCCGCGCCTTCAAATAGAAAAACGGCAGCGGCCCCATCGTTTTTCCGTCCAGCCTGTACCCGTTGCTCCTCGAGATCAACCGGTCGTTCCCGTCGTAGGCTTCCACGTACCAAGAGAATCGGCCGTCCGGGTTCCCGAAACCGAGAAGCCCCGTCGGATCCGGCACGTTCTTGCCGTCGACCGACTGGTAACTGATCCCCCCGGACGATTCGTAGAGTTGCTCCAGCGAAATCTCCGCTTCCGAGCCCTTGATATGCGATGCGATTCGAGGATTGGAATAACCGCCGCTTCCGAATGGAAACGTGCCATGCAAAGCATAATAGGCGGCGCCTTCGACGGGATCCCACTCGAACTTAACCGTCCGGCCCGTAATGACTTGATCGTTGGCCGGAGACCGAATGCCGATTAACGGCTGTAGCGTGACGTTTTGTTCCAGCTCCTGCCCGCCGCGAATATCCAACCAATCGTTATACATCGCCGGGTACGTCCAGCCGTCGATCTGCTCGTACGACACGCCGATGGCGAGCTGATAACTGCCGGGAACGACCCCTCTGAAGGAGTACCGCCCTTGGGCGTCCGTCAGCGTCTGATAAGGTTCGTCGTTCAACAGGCTATGATTGATGGCGTTGCTCTGCCGCAAATAGACGCCGATGCCGACCAGCGGACTGCCGTCGCTCCGCTTCGCGACGCCGGATACCGATGCTCCCTCTCCGCCCGCCGCGGACAAGATTCGCGCGCGCATCCGTTCGACTTCGGTTTCGGTATAGCTGTCCCGATATCCGCCAGCACTAGCCATCAACTCGTCAAGCAACTTCGTCGCGTTTGCGTATTCTTCGTTTCTCGCATGGATTTTCGCCCGGTTCAGCTTCATCAGTCCCGCTTGATTGCCCCCGGAGGCGTCATCCTCCAGCCTGCTCTCGCCGAGCTCGAGTGCGGCAAGCGCATCGTCGTCTCGCCCCATTTTCTCGTAAATGAACGCAAGCTGTTCCGCCGCCCGGGCAAGGTAGCCGTCGACCGGTCCTTCAGCGACGTATTCCTTCAAGAATCCGACTTTCTCCATCTCGGACCAAGGAGGAGCGTCGGGAAGCGTCGGGACGCCGCCCATGTAATAAAATCCTGCGCCGACCACGACGTCGAAGCGGCTGAGATCGAAATCCGTCCCGTTCTCGATGACGTGCTTGCGAATCAGCGACAGCTTCTCCCATCGGGAGGCATGATCGATCGCGCGCTTCATCGCCGCCTTACCGTTCGGGGCTCCGCCGGCGAAGTCCTTCTTCACGTTCGCCATTTGAACCTTCGGAACGATCCAACATTGAAGCAACAGGAAGATGCCGAGCAACGTTCCGACGAGCAAGACGAGATGCTTAACCTTGAGTGTTGCCGTCACGGAACGCCACCGCCTTCTCGTATTCGTCTTTCCAATAGGTGTTACCGCCCGCTCGCACGAGTTCCCGCCGCTCGTAGGACGGAGTCTCGTCCGGGGCCGGAACCTCCTTGAGGCGAACGCCGACGAACAATGTCATTGCGACAGCGAAGCCGATGCCGATCGGGAAAAGCGGCACGCGGAGCTCCATGTTCCACCAGGCATGCAGGCGATCCCGGCGCGTGCGGGGATGGGTACGCCTGAGCGTCTCCGCCGCTTTCGCGAACTTCACGTCCTTCAATTCTTCGTCCAACCGCCGGCTAATAAGCGCCTGCTCCCGCGTTTTCTCCGGACTCATCCCCGTCTTCCTCCTCTTCCAGCCATTCTTTCAACTTCGCCCTAGCTCTCGCCAGCCTCGACTTGATCGTATTTTCTTTCTCGGACGTCTGTTCCGCGATTTCGGAGACGGACATCTCGTTAAAATAGTAAAGAACGATCGGCTCCCGGTATTTGTAATCCAACCGAAGGATCGCATCGCTCAACCTTTCGCTGCGCCATTCCGCCAGCAGCAGGTTTTCCGGATCGGTTGCCGTCGCGACCGATAAGCGATCGACGTCCGCGAAAGGAAACACGCGCCGCCAGCTCCAAGCTCGCATTCTCATCCTGCACCGGTTCGCGACGATGCGCAGGAGCCAGCTTCTCAGCTTATCCGGATGTTTGAGCTGCCGGATGCGGCCGAACGCTTGTACGAAAGCGTCCATCGTCGCTTCTTCCGCAGCCTGGCGATCGCGGGTGAGCAAATAGGCGGTTCGCGTCATTTCGTCGCCGTAACGTTCCATCAGCGCATGAAGCGCCGCCTCGTCTCCGTTCAATAACCCGCTAAAGAGATCCAGATCGGCTCCCTCCTCTCCAACAATAAGATGCTTGCTCGAGCGTTTCGGTTGCGTATTCCCGGAAATTTTCCTGATTTTAATAAGTCGCTCTCAGCAATAACGTGATGGGATAGCGCTATGTCGGCAAAAATGCGGCAATAAGGGGAGATAGAGCGATACGGTAACGTTATCGACGTCCGCCGTGTAGAAGAAGAGAAGTTGGCGGCGGTGGCGATGATGGCGCATCGGCGCTTGAGCCAATCTTTCCCGTCGCGTACTAGCCCTTTTTCGCATGGCGCTATGCTTGTCTCAATCAGTCGGGGGCATCTCTTCATACACTGAATCATCTTCTTGCATGGGAGGTGTTGTTTAATTGAGTACAAGCCCACGAAACGCAAGCGCTTCTCAAGGCCTGAAAGCGACGACGAAATACTGGGGCGGATTCTGGGGACAGTCTTCGAACTGTTGCCCGACTTATTGCTATATGCATGAATCGTATAAGCGCGAATGCAAAAAGAGCTGCTCTTGCGGATGCGATCACAAGAAAAGCAGCTGCGATCACAAAAGCAACCGTAGCCAAGGCCATTCCGGCGGTCGTTCCGGTTGTCGCTGTGGAGGCCATTCCGGCGGTCGCTCTGGAGGTCGTTCCGGTTGTCGCTCCGGCTGTCGCCGTTAAGCCGAACAAATCCCGAGGATAAATACGGGCAACAAAAAAGAACCGTTTCCGGTTCCGATGGGCAGTCCTGAACGCCGGGAGGCTTTCAAGGCTGTTTTTTTATGAAACAAGGCCGACTTGCCTATTCGCGCTCGAACTTGAAGTTGCGGGCGATATCAATGATCGGCGTCGAAGCGACGGAAATGACAAATTTGAGCACGTACATCTTGATGGCGATTTCCCACCAGACGTCCCACGCGTATTCGCCGGCGGGTCGGAAATTGTCCCAATCCTCGCCGGCCGGCCGTTGCCTTCTATGGAATTACGCGGAAGCGCGCTCCGCATTGGCGGTCTCGGCGCTAGGCTTGATCTTGATTTGGCGGACGAACAGGGCAAGCGGCAATGCCGCTACGGCGATGAACGTCGCGATCAGGTACACGTCGTTCACGCTCATCGTGAACGCCATCACGCCGATGTGCGCAACGTCCTTGTCGCCCGCAAGCGCCATCGCGGTGCCATGGTGCGCGGACCGCGTCGCGAGCAGCGTCGTGAAGATCGCGATCGCGAACGAGCCGAAGACGTTGCGCGTCCAGTTCATGATCGCGGACGCATGCCCTGACAGCTCCCGAGGCACGAGCTCCATGCCGGCGTTGCTCGACGGCATCATGACGAGGGCGATGCCCAAGTTGCGGACGACCATCCAGAACAGAATGTACCCGTGGGAGACGTCGATGCTGAGCCAGCTCAGCGTCAGCGTTCCGATCGTCAGCAATACGATGCCGACCGCCATGAGCCAGCGAGGGCCGACGACGCTATACAGCTTGCCGACGATCGGCATGACGAGCGCCATCGCTAGCGAAGCCGGCAACAGGATGAGTCCCGTATCGATCGCCGAGACGTTCTGGATCCGCTGCAGGAACACCGGCGTCAGGAACGTACCGGAGTAGAGGCTGATCGTCAGAATGTTCGCGATGAACAAATTCAGCGTGTACCGGCCGTTCCGGAAGATGCGAAGGTTTAACAGCGGCGTCTTCGCGGTCAGCTCGCGCCAGATGAACAGAACGAGCATGATCGAGCCGCCGACGAGCAGGGAGACGACTTTCGCGGAGTCCCAGCCCCAGTTATGACCTTGACCGAGAGCCAGAAGCAGTGACGAGCTGCTCAGGATGACGGTCAGGAAGCCGAACAAGTCGAAGCTCTTCGGCACGCGAGGCCCCAGAGGGCGACCGCCATCGCTTGCTTGTCGCGAGGAATGATCTGATAGATAATAGACATCGTAGCGGGAATGATCAATCCGCTAAACGCCCCTTGCAGCACGCGGAACGCGATGAGGGAATATTCGTCCCATGCCGCCGCGCATAGCGCCGAGGTTACCGTGAATCCGATCAGGGAATACAGGTAAAGCCGTTTATAGCTCAGCTTCTCTCCCAAGTAACCGACGATCGGCGCCGTCGTTCCCATCGCGAGCATAAAGCCGGTGAGCGTCCACGTCACGGTATCGAGCGACGTATCGAAATGGTTTTTCAAAATCTCGAGAGCGATATTAATCGTGGACGAGGCCAGTATGCATAGAAACGATCCGATAAAAATCGCAACCATGATCGGCAGAAAACGTATTTCTTGTTGCTTGCTCTTATGTCTCTATTTACATATAATAGAAAACGAACATTCATCATACACCGACTTCTGGTATTATGTCAAAGTTTACTTATCGTCTGGAGGCCCAGCCTTGAACACCCTCTCGTACGGCTTACTCAGCCTGCTTTCCCATTCTCCGTTGTCCGGCTACGACCTGATGTTGAAAATACAGCCTTTCTGGCCCGCCAAGCATAGCCAGATCTATCCTTTGCTCTCTTCCATGGAGAAGGAGGAGCAAGTGTCTTTCGAACTCGTCGCCCAGAGCGACAAACCCGACAAGAAGGTATATACCATCACGTCCAGAGGTCTAGCCTCCTTGCGGGAATGGCTCGCCGAGCCGGCCTCGGACCCTGTCCTGAGGGACGAATTGATGCTGAAAGCTTACTGCGTTTCGGCCGTCGACCCCGAGGTGGCCCGACCGCTGTTCCGACACCGTTTGGAGTTTTACGAGGCCAAGGTCGTCCGCGTCGAAGAGAAAATCGCCAGTATTCGCCGCGATGCGGGATTGTCCGAGAGCGAATCGCCGGATTATCGTTCCGCTCGGTTCGGCGCGTTCATTCTGCTGAACAAAGCGTTAATGGCCTCCCGCACGAACATCGAATGGTGCCGCTGGGTACTCGGCTTGATTCCGGTCGACGCCGTCGAAACCAAGGAAGAACGTTAGCCCTCCCCGTCCGCAGTCGTCCCGTCTAATAGATAGCATTGGAGCCTACGATATGAACGAAGAAATACGCGCGGCAAGCGAAAAAGCCGTCATCATCGGCGCCGGCCCTTGCGGGCTTTCCGCCGCGTTGGAGCTTCAGGAAGTCGGCATCGAACCGCTTCTGATCGAGAAGAACGCCGTCGTCCATTCCATTTATCAATATCCGATTTATTTGCAATTTTTCAGCACGGCCGAGTTGCTCGAGATCGGAGGCATCCCGTTCACTTCGGTGAACGAAAAGCCCATGAGGCGCGAAGCGCTCCAGTATTACCGCGACGTCGCCTTGCGCCGCAAGCTTCGGATCCGCGCCTACGAAACGGCGACGTCGATCGTCCCGCTAGAGGACGGTTCGTTCCTCGTGGAGACGGTCGACCGATTCGGCAGAGCCTCCTCGTACGCGACGAAGAACGTCATCGTGGCGACCGGTTATTTCGACCATCCGAACATGCTCGGCATTCCCGGCGAGCAATTGCCGAAGGTCAGCCACTTCTTCCAAGAAGCTCACCCGTACACGGGCATGAAAGTCGCCATCATCGGCGGCAATAACTCCGCGGTCGACGCCGCGATGGAGCTTCTTCGCGTCGGCGCGGACGTTACCGTCGTCTACCGGGGAGAAGATTACTCCCCCAGCATCAAGCCGTGGGTTCGTCCGTTATTCGAAGGCAACGTCAACAAAGGAAAGATCCGCATGCTCTTCTCTTCGCGAATCGTCCGCATCGACGCCGGTACGGTGACCGTCCAGCCGAACGGGGAGGACGCACCGGCTTACGACATCGACAACGACTTCGTCCTGGCGATGACCGGTTTTCGTCCGGAACGTACGCTGCTGACGGACGCCGGCGCGTTCGTCGATGTCGAGACGACGGTCCCCGCGTTCGATCCCGCGACGATGGAGACGAACGTGCCCGGACTGTTCATCGCTGGCGTCATCGCCGCGGGGCGCGAAGCGAACGAAATCTTCATCGAGAGCGGCCGTCAACACGGCACGCTCATCGCCCGGCGCATCGCGGAAGTATGAATACAGGAAGTTCCGGTTCGGTTTCGAAGCCCAAATCGCCGGAACCCGCCCCCGCTCCCGAGAGGCCACTGAATAACCTACGATTTTTTGAATCAGTAAGTGATTGACTAAATCAAAAGACGACTACTATCCCAAAATAAGGATATATAGTCGTCTTTTTC
>NZ_JBHSMH010000015.1:0-65259 GCF_042655365.1 Cohnella suwonensis
GGAAAGGTCAATATCTCAGTCTATGGAACGCCTGATGCAAGGGATGCTTGCTTTTTTAAGTTGCCGATAACCCGTTCCATTCTAATATGAAACGGCAAAAACGAACGTGATATCCGGGAATCCGTTCTCCATTCTCCATTCTCCATTCATAGCATTCAAAAATCCGCTGATTGGTTCCTTCTGAGGCAAGGGGATAATAGTACGATTTTTCCAAAATGACACGGAAATTAGGTTAAACCTAGATGAAATAATGGGACTTTTTACAACTAATTCTACGAAAGTCGGTTATCTATTAAAATTAGTTGTACTTTGTGCGATTAAGCTGTTGGCCGAATAAATTTAATAAAGGCTGTCGAGATTTTTCTCGACAGCCTTAGCGGTCTTCCCGCCGCTTGATCTTTAAATCCTTTCGCCGTTTCCAGTACCCGGACGTAATCCATTTCGCCCTTATCGAAGACGGGCCAAATCCTCAAGAACGGCATTCATCGCTTCGCGCGACACTCTGGCCATCGCGTTTTCGCTAATCTGCTTTAGCGTATTATTGCTCATGAAGTTCAGCATCGCGCCCTCGAACAGATGAGGAAGATGCTTCTTCAGAACATCGGTCGTCGTTTCCGCGCTCAGAAGATCGGACAGCCGCATTTTCTCCGTATAGGCGACGCGGAACATATCCGCATTCCGATAAGCGAAGCGATAAGTTCCGGAACCGACCGTCAGCCTGACGCTCCCGTTCGCTTCCGCGGACGAAGTAATGCCTGCCGCCGACGCCAGCTCCCGGCCATCTTCCGTCAGTCCGCCGAGGGTCGCGCCTTTCAGCACCACTTCCGCCGTCGCGTTCGCCGGAATCGTCACGTTCACTTCGATCCTTTCTCCGCTTACGACCCAGCCCGATTCAATCCGGCCGTACATCGATTGATGCGCCGTTCTCGCGTGCTTCATAGCTTGGGTCCCGAACAACGGTTCGATGCGGATCTTCTTGAATGCGGGGGCCGCGGCGTCCATATCCAGTCCGGCGACCTTCCGGTACATCCAGTTCCCGATGGCGCCGTAGGCGTAATGGTTAAACGAGTTCATATCGTCGCTCCAGAACGAGCCGTCCGGCTTGATGCTGTCCCAATGCTCCCAGATGGTCGTCGCGCCCTTGGACACGGAATAGAGCCAGCCGGGATAACTCTCCTGAAGCAGCAATCTCATCGCGGTATCGTGGTAGCCGTTGTTCGACAGCGCGAAGCACAAGTACGGCGTCCCGACGAATCCGGTCGTCAGGTGGTAGTCGTTGTCGGCGATCAGATCGTTCAGATCGCTTGCCACCCGGGCCCTAACCTTGTCTTCTACCAGATCGAACAGGAGCGCAAGCACGTGAGCCGTCTGGGTCGGTGCCGCCATACGGCCGGTTTGCGTGACGAACTCCGCCTGAAAGGCTTTCAACACCTGACGCTGAAGCTCGTCGTATCGGGCCGCATCCTCCGCTTTCCCGAGTATGCGAGCGGCATCCCTCACAATGCGAGTCGAGTACGCGAAATAAGCCGTGGCGATCAAAGCGGTCGGAGTCGCGCCGATATAGCTGTTTTCCTTGGCGTCGAGACCGAGCCAGTCGCCGAAATGGAACCCCGTGTCCCACGAATATTCGTTCTCTCCCTGGGCCCTGATGTACTCCACCCAGGCTTTCATGCTGTCGTATTGTTCGGCCAACAGCCGCCTGTCTCCGTAATACTCGTATACCGTCCACGGACAAATGACCGCGGCGTCGCCCCAAGCCGCGGAGCTCGCGCCTCCTACGACGTCGGGAACGACGAACGGAACGCCGCCGTCCGGGTGCTGCTCGGCTTTCAGATCACGCAGCCACTTGGTGAAGAACGGACCACCCTGAAAATTATATAACGCCGTGCCGATGAAGACTTGGGCATCGCCCGTCCAGCCTAGCCGCTCGTCGCGCTGCGGGCAGTCGGTCGGCACGTCCACGAAGTTGCCTCTCTGGCCCCACCGAATGTTGCTTTGAAGCTTGTTCACCCGCTCGTCCGAGCATTCGAATTCGCCGGTCGGCTCCATATCGGAATGAATGACTTCGCCGGCGAAAGCGTCAAGCGGCAGCGTGCCGCCCGGGTACCCTTCCACCCGGATATACCGGAATCCCATGAAAGTAAAGGATGGCGCATAGGTCTCCGTCCCTTCGCCCTTCGCGACGTACGTAAGCGTCTGCTTGGCGGGACGAAGATTGCCGAAATAAATGTTTCCGTCCTTATCCAGCACTTCCGCATGCCGGATGACGATACGCGTTCCCGCCGGAGCGTTGACGGACATGCGGACGCGGCCGACCATGTTCTGACCCATGTCCAGCACGTGATCGCCCGCCGGCGTGACGAAATAAGCGACCGGTCGGATCGTCTCCGTCACCCGCATCGGCACGTTCTCCTGCGCGACGAGATGCGCGAAAGGCAAATCGACGGGCTCGGCCGCCGCCCATTTTCCGTCGTCGAAACCCGTCTCGCTCCACCCGGTCTGCTCCAGCCTGGCGTCATAGGATTCGCCGTGGTAGATCGAAGCGTACGCGATCGGACCCGCGGACGTTTGCCACGTCGAATCCGTCGCGATGACCGATTCGGAGCCGTCCTCGTAATTCACGTGAAGCTGCAGCAGCGCCGCCCGCCGTTCGCCGTAACGGTAATTGCGGTTATCGAAACCCATTCCTTGGTACCATCCCGTACCTAGCAGGATGCCGACCGCGTTGCCGCCCGTCCGAAGCAACTCCGTCACGTCGTACGTTTGAACCTGCAGCCGGGACTTGTAACTCGTCCAGCCCGGGGCGAGCAGCTCGTCGGATACCCGCCGCCCGTTCGCATACACTTCGTATACGCCGGCTGCGGTGGCATAGATTCGTGCCGACGCGATTCCCTCTTTCAGCGCGAAGCCTTTGCGCAGCAGGCAAGCCCCTTCCGATTCGGCCCCGGCCGGAGCCGAAATCCACTTCGCGTTCCATTCGCCATTGTCCAACAGCCCCGTCTCCCACCAGGCCTCCTCGCTCCAGTCCGATTCCCTGCCCGATTGATCCCACGCTTTGACTCGATACGAATACCGCGTGCGCGACTGTACCGCCGGTCCTTCGTAATCGACCTGAATCGATTGCTCCGTCTCGACGAAGCCGGTATCCCACAATGGCGAAGCGAAATCGCCGTCCGCTCCGGCCACGACCAGCCGATATCCTTTCTGGAGCGTGCCGCGCGCTTCGGACGACAGCTGCCAGCTGAACCGCGGCGCGGTCACCCCAATGCCAATCGGGTTCGTTCGGTATTCGCATGTCAAGGCCGTTACTTGTAATGCGCTCATCTATGATTGCCTCCTCAGATCGGAAATCCGCATTTAATCTTCGTTAACCTTTAACCGATCCAGCCGTCATGCCGGCTACGATCTTCTTATTGAAGAAAATAAACAACAGCAGCGGCGGAATCGTAATGAGCAGAATGTTCGTGAACAACAGGTTCCATTGGGAGACGTATTGACTGGTGAAATTATAAAGCGTCAGCTGCACCGTCGCGTTCTTGGAGCCCGGGAAGAAATACAGCGGGTTCGTGAAATCGTTGAAAATGCCGACGGAAGACGTGACGATGATCGTCGCCGTCACCGGCTGCAGCAGCGGGAATATGATCGTAAAGAACAGCCTGTACCCGCCGTAGCCGTCCACGACCGCCGCTTCGTCGATCTCGCGCGGGATCGCGCCGATAAAGCCCCTATACAGCAGGACGGAGAAGGGGAAGCTTAGCGCGACCTCCACCAGAACCAAACCCGTCATCGTTTTGAACAGGCCGATCTCGTCCAATACCCAGATCGTCGGAACGATGGCCGGAGGAATGATCAAGCCGGCCAATACGAAGAACGTGATCCAAGGCGTGGCTTTGTCCGACCTGCGCTGCATGACGAAGGCGGCCATCGAGCATACCAAGATCAAGACCGCGATCGACAGGACCGTCAGCGTCGCGCTGTTGACGAAGGCGCGAACCAGCATGTAATCCCTGGCGGAGAAGACGGCCCTGATGTTCTCCCAAAGATGAATTCGGGACGGCCAGTCCAGGTTCATCAAGGAAGCTTCCTTCGCGTCTTTCAAAGACGTGACGACGACGAAATAGAGCGGCACCCAGAAAATAAGGACGGAAGCGAGGACGGCGACGGCTTCGATGCCGATCTTGCGGATGCTCCGGCTCACAAGTCCACCTCTTTTCGGTTCAAGTACCGGGTCAACGGGAATACGAGCGCGGTGACGAACACGAACAGAATGACGTTGCCCGCTGTGGCAAGCCCGTAAAAGCCGCCTTGATACTGCTTATAAATGATCGAGGCGATGACGTCGGTCGCGAAGCCCGGGCCGCCTCTCGTCATGGCCCAGATAAGATCGAACGAGCGGAGCCCGCCGATAAAGGCAAGAACGATGACCGCGTTCGTGGCGGAACGGCTTAGCGGAACGATAATGCTCCAGAACTTGTTCCAAGCGTTGCCGCCGTCGATCTGAAGCGCCTCGTAGTACTCCTCGGGAATGGACATGATGCCTGCGATATAGATGACGGTGGCGAATCCGACGCCTTTCCAGACATCGACGAACGCGACCGACAGCAGAGCGAGCTTCGTATTGCCGAGCCAATCCGGACCTTCGATGCCGAACCACCCAAGCGATGTATTGATAAGTCCCGTCGTCGGATGCATCATCATGCCGAAGGCGATCCCGACCGCGATCGTGCTGACGAGGGTAGGAAAAAAAACGACGGATCGCAAATAACCCTTCGTTTTTATTTTCGATGTCAGAAATACGCCGAGCAGCAGCCCCAGCACGACTTTCAGAACGCAAGTAACGACCGCGTAGACGAACGTATTCTTGAAGCCGATGCTCAGGGAAGGCTCTTCGAAGAAGGAAGTAAAATTGTCGAGCCCGATAAAATGCCAATCCGACAGCGTCCACCTCGTCATGCTGAAGAAGAAGGACATGAACGTCGGCACGATGAAAATGACGGTGTATATGATGGCCGCGGGAAGAAGAAAGTTGTACGTATAAATTCTCTTGAAGACTTTGGTCATCCTGATCCCTCCTGATCCGGGTGAAGCAATCGGCCCTGCTCGAGCTTCTTCGCAGGGCCGATTATGCTTATTCAAGCCGCGATCGATTTACCAGCCTGCCAGACCGAGCTGCTTCGCTTGCTTCTCCACGTCTTTGTCGTAAAGGGCGGCGGCGTCTTTCGCTTTTCTTTGGCCCGACCCGACTTCGACCGTAATTTGTTCGAGGCTCGGTCCTTTGACCGGGGATACGAACTCGAGCGCGGGAGCCGTCGTTCCGTTATCGAAGTAAGGAAGCATGTCTTTGACGACCTGAGGCACAGTGTCCGGGATGGCGGCGTCTTTGACGACATAAGGTCCGACGGGCGTGGACACCTTCGCGACGGTAGCCATTCCTTCGACCGAAGCGATGAATGCGATGAACTTCTTCGCTTCATCGGCATGCTCGGTGTTTTTGTAGATATAGACGGCGCCCGGCATCCATACCGTCAAACCGTTCGAGTCGGCGCTGTCGCCCGGTTGGGCGAAAAATCCGATGTCTCCGATTTGGTCCGGATTGTTCTGCGCGATCGCCGGGATCGCGAAGGTGAGCATCGGATAGTGCGCGCCTTTGCCTTCAGCGAGCATCTTCATCCCGGCGTCGTACGTAGTGGCCAAGAAGTCCTTGTTGTAGTAACCGACGGTTTGCTCAAGCTTCTCGAAGCTTCTCAACGCGGCTGGCGTCGTCGCGTATTTCGCCTTGTTGGCGGTATAATCGGCCGCGAAGCTCTGAGCCTGCGCTTGAACGTTGTAATAATCCGCCAGAACGATAAGCTGGGACGTCCAAGTGTCTTTATACGTGCCGATGATCGGGGTGATGCCCGCGGCTTTGATCTTGTCGTTGTTCGCCATCAGCTCGGCCCAGGTCTTCGGAACGGCAAGGCCAAGATCGGCGTACACCTTCTTGTTGTAGAACCAGCCGCCTCCTATCGAGGAAGTCATGGGAGCGCCGAATACTTTGCCATTAATGGTAACGGTTTGTTTGAAAGAATCGAACACGTTGGCCTGGAATGGCTCGTTCGTCAGATCCAGCATGTTCTGCTCCGGATTAAGCGCTTGCATGAGTGATCCGGAGTTGTAGAAGAAGATGTCGTTCATGTCGCCGGTCGAGAGGCGCGTCTTGACGAAGTTGTCGCCTTCGCCGCCGCCCGGGCGAGTCTCCGTTTCGATTGCGATGTTCGGGTTTTGGGCCTGGAAAGCGTCAACCAATGCTTTGGCGATGTTAACGGAATCCTGATTGTTGTCGATGAGGAGCGAAAGCGTGACTTTCTCTTGAGAGTCGCTGGCCGGCGCGCTGCTCGAAGGCTCGCTGCCGCCGGAAGCCGAGGGGCTGCTTTCACTGTTCGACGAACCGCCGCCGCAGCCGGCAAGCAGGCCGGTCAACAGGACTGCGCTGGACAGTGCGGCAATGAACTTCCTTGGTTTACTCATTCGTTTGTCCCCCTAATCATTCGAAGTAAAAAAGGCTTCATAGGGCCCGGGTACCCTGTAGCCTTATTGTAAGAGGAAGCGCATTCATTCGGCAGTGCGTCATTCTTTGGGTTCGGTTCCGATTTTTTTGGTTATTCAGACTTTATAAGTTTCACGCTTATCCATATCTGAATAACCACCGCAAAGCTACTCCGTCGTCGAAAGGACGCCGAAGGCGTTTTTGCTTGGAATCGCCGTCAAGCTCGCGTATCCTTATATTGTCCGGGAGTGAGTCCGGTATATTTCTTGAACACCTCCGTAAAATGCCGGTGCGTCAAATAACCGACCTTCTCGCTGACTTCGTTCACCTTGAACCCCTTGCGCAGCATCGTTTTGGCCAGCTCCATCCGGTACCGGGTCAAAAATTTAATATACGTTTCCCCTACCGCTTCCTTGAACACAACGCTCAGGTAGGTGGCGTTAAGACCGACATGCTCGGCCACTTCCTGAAGCGAGACGTCGCGCGAAACATTCCGTTCGATATAAAGCCGGGCTTTCTCCACGGCGGCGTGTTTCGTATGCTCCCGGACATCCATGACGCTGTCCGCGATGGCTTGGATCTGCTCCCGGAACCACTCGGCAAGCTTTCCCTTCGCGGCCATTTCCCGAATTTCCACATGAGGCATATAGCGCTCTTGCGAAGCGGACGATTGGCCGGAGGTCGTACCGGATTCCTTAGCCGCTTCGAGCGCCAAGTAGATCAGCTTAAGCATCTCGCGTTCGGCTACGTCCGGGTCCAGCTTCGCCGACTGGATCCACCCGACGAACCGGTCGACCTGGTCCATCAACAGCGCTTTATTGCCCGAGCGCATGCCGAGGATGATCGCCTCCTCCCGCTCGGACAATTCTTCAGGCGAGGTCATCAGTCCGCCCAACTCGCCGAACGGGACAACTCCCTTGACCTGAAGAAACAGAGCGGATTTCAACGCCCGCTGCGCTTCCTTATAGCTGTGCGGAGCATCGGCCATATCCGCATAGGTTTTTCCGATGCCGATGACGTTGCCGGCGTTCTCGAAATCGTTCGCGACATCGTCCCAATACGTGTTCGAGAGCTCCATCAAATGAAAGACGACAGCCGCCGTTTCCTGCCCGTTGCGCAAATAAACCGTCCGATAAGCCGGATTGTCCGGAAGCGCGAACTCTTCGGCGGAAACCCATACCGTAATGCCGACGACTTGTTCGGCCTGCGGTCCGAAGCTCTCCCGCCACTTGGGCTCTGCTTCTATCCCGAACAGAAGCAGCTCTCGCACCGCTTTATCCAGCAACTCCTGCCTGCTGTCTTCCCATTTGCGTTCCAGCGCCCGGGTTTCGTTCTGCCTGCCGATATGTCCCAATACCTTACGGAGCGCCTTCTCGATGCTCGCTTCCGTGATCGGCTTCTCCACGTAATCCGCAACGCCAAGCTGAATGGCGCGTTTGACATATTCGAATTCGTTGAAGCCGCTGAATACGATGCACCACGTATCCGGCGCTTCCTTCAGGATCTCCCCGACCAATTGCAAACCGTCTATTCCCGGCATCCGGATGTCGGTCAGCACGATGTCCGGGCGCACGCTTCGGAACATCGCAAGCGCGGAAATTCCGTCCCCCGCGGTGCCGACAAGCTCAATCCCCAGTCCTCCCCAATCGACTAAGGCTCCGAGCGCCTCCAGCACGATGTACTCGTCGTCGAACAGCACGGCTTTAAGCATTCGGGGTCACCTCTTCCGGAAACGGTTTAATGCGGAATTCGATTCGGGTTCCGCGGCCCGGTTCGCTTGAAATCTCGAAAGAACTTGAAGGACCGTAATACAGCATCAACCTCTCCCGAACGTTGCGAAGACCATACCCTTGCTCCGTCCGGGAAACGTCCTCCATCCCTACGCCGTCGTCTTCCACCGCGAACAAAAGGAAATCGCCGTCCTTCCGTCCTTCGAAGCGAATGGTTCCTTCTCCGATTTTCGGCTCCAAGCCGTGATAAATGGCGTTCTCGACCAATGGCTGCAAAATCAGCTTAAGCATTTCGATTCCCATGATGGCGGGATCTACATCCACATCGTATCGAAACCGGCCATTGTAACGGATGTTTTGAATGGTCATGTAATGCTCGATATGCTTCAATTCCTTGAAGACGGGAATCGTTTCCTTGCCTTTGTTCAGGCTGAGCTTGAAGCTTTCGGATAAAGCGAGCGCCATCGCGGCGGCTTCCTCCGTTTTCTTCAGCCGGGCCATCCAATAGATCGAATCGAGCGTGTTGTACAGAAAATGCGGTTTGATCTGCGCCTGCAGCGCGCGCAGCTCCGCTTCGCGTTCCTTCAGCTCCGAATGAAAGAGCCTGGCGTCCAGCTCTTGATTTTCTATCGCCATTCGCTTGAAGGTCTCGCCTATGGCGCCAACCTCGTCTTCTTTAAATGCGCCTCCGATATCGCGCGAGCCTTTGTTCCAGTCTACCATCATCTTCTTCAGCTGCAACAGCGGGCGGGTGATGCTGCCGGATACGATAAAGGAAATGACAAGAGCGACAAAGGCGATCAAAGAGGCGATCAGGGCTGTCGCGGTGCCGATCTTGTTCGATTGCTTAAGCAGCTCGCGCTTCTTGATCATGTGAACGAACGTCCATTGGGTCGATTGGTTCCGGAACTCGCTGATCAGGTAGCCCCGCTCCTTCAGCTCGTCCATCGTTTCCGTCAGCGTGCCGACCGCAAGCGGGGGGGTTAGAGCCGGTACTTCCGGGTATACGATCCGGGCCGTTTCCCGCGACGAATCGATCGCCATGAATAGCCCGTTCTCCTGGCTGGCGTTAAAGACGCTGCCGAACATCGACTTCGATAGATTGACGACGAGCAGTCCGATCGTCTTTCCCTCGCGGCTCTCGGAATCCCGAAACAGCTTGACGGTAGAGAAGGAATCAGCCTTGTCTCCCAGCACGTTATAACCGAAAAAAACGACGCGCCCTTGCGCGTTCACCGCTTTTCGGTACCATTCCGTCCGTTCGATCTCCTGCTTCTTGTTCGGCGTCTCGTATATGCCGGCATCGTCGGACCTGCCTAGACAGTACGTTTGGTAATGCAGGTCGAACACGCACATCGAATCCACGAACCGGGTATCGAAAGAATTGTTGTTGATGACCCTCTGAAGCCGGTTGATCGTCCGGGTATTCATTTCGTTTTGTTCCTGGCTGTTCTTGATTTCGCTTTTCCGCAAATCGTTGCGAATATCGTCGTTCAGGACGACGTACCGGTTAAGATTCACGATGTTTCGGAACAACAAATCCGCAACCTCGCTGGAGGTGCGCAGGTGATCGATGTTCGTTTTCGTATTGTTTTCCGTCAATGTATCTTTGGCGATATTGAAGGACACGTAGCCCAGTAGAAATAACGGGGGCAAGGAGAGCAAGATCATAACGAAGAAAAAGCGGCTTCTGATTTTGCGGAAACGAATACGTGAAATAAGCTTGCGGGTTCTGCCGGCCACCACGTCCACCCCTTCATAACCAATAAGCGACCCGATGATTGCGCCCAGGCCGCTTCCGCTCTATGAACTATTATTTTAATCAACGCCCGCCGCAAAAGAAAGCGCTTGATTTTTTGGGCTCGAGTCCGGTTTTTTTGGATATCTTGGCCATCATTTCTTTGATCGATAAAATCCGGAATCCATCGTAATATAGATTTTCCCGTTCCCTTCCCGAATCTTCTCGTTCAAATAGGTTCTAAAGGCTTCCAATTTATCGCCTGCAAGGGAGTACCTTGCGTTCATCGGCGTCGAGGTAATATAACGAATAAGCGGTTCCGCCTCGCCTACCTCCATATCATCTTCGTACCGGATCAATTCAATCGAGGAGAAACGGGACGCCAGGATCTCCATTCCGTTATCCAAATGAAACCTTTCCATAACTTCGTCCAGCACTCGCATTTCCGGGTCGAACGACCTCGCGAGCTGCTCTATTTCCCGAAGATGGCTTCTGCTCATGGTAGACGTATAGAGCATGCCGTCATTCTTAAGTACCCTATGGCATTCAGACAGAGCTTTCCCGATATCCAACACGTGATAAAGCATGTGATTCGCAATGACCACATCGAATTCGCCGTCGTGGAACGGAATCGATTGCGCGTCGGCTGTCAGGAAAGCAAACTGGCCGCTTCGGTCGTTCACATTGACGCGAGCGGCCTCCAGCATGCCCGTCGATAGATCCGTAAGCGTGATGCTCCATGAAGGGGGGATCCAATCTGAATTTCGGCTCCACAAAGCGGCATCGCCGCAGCCGAGTTCCAATATTCTGAGATCCGGCGCCGTGCCGAGCTGATCGAAGAACCACCGGTGCCAACCGAGTTTATTGGCGCTGAATCGGTCGTACAGCTGAATTCTTGCCTGCAGTCTGAGCGCATTGCGGTACTGCTCTCCCCAATTATTTTCGGTATGAATCATTTGAATGATGTCCGACAAGCTGTCCCAATCCGCTTCAGCCGTATCCTTCAGCAACTCCAGCGCTTCATCGATCGCCTTGGATACATACTGCATGTGGGACATTTTGTGCCGGATCACTTCTTTCTGCATCAGGAGAGAGCTCCTTAAATCCTGTTCGGGAAACGCGCCGTCATGAATAATTTGCCTGATCTCGGCAAGATTCAGACCGATATACTTAAGAGCATGGATTTTTTGCAGTCGGACCAAGTCTTCTCTGCCGTACAAGCGGACGGATGCATGATTGTAATACGACGGCTTCAGCAAACCTATCTGGTCATAATACCGCAAGGTTCTAATCGTCATTCCCGTCCGTTTCGCGATCTGTCCGGTTGTCAGATATTCTTTATCTCCGCGCTTCAATTCTAGCGGCCCCCTTCGAATGCCTCCTGCTCTCGGTTAAACAAATCCTTGAGGATGTGCGCGATGCCAATCCCAAGCGCTCGCGACCATCCTTTCCAAGTTGCTTCGCTTCGGGCGCCATTTTAGCTCTGCCATGATGAGATCGGGCGATGCGATCAGTACCGCCGGATCCCCCGGTCGTCTGGGAGCGATGCGTTCCGGGACGGGCTTTCCGGAAACTTTCCTGACGGCTTCAATGACTTCTTTGACGGTAAAATCCTCGCCGCTGCCGAGATTATAAACGCCGCTTTTCCCTCCGCACCTTAAATGATTCAATGCCAGCAGATGCGCATCAGCGACATCCATAACATGAATGTAATCTCTTATGCAACTTCCGTCTCTCGTAGGATAATCGTCACCGTATATCGATATATTTTCTCTTTGTCCCAATGCAGCCTGAATAGCCAAAGGAATAAGATGAGTTTCGGGATCGTGATTCTCGCCTATGAGCCCGTTATCGTGGGCTCCCGCCACATTGAAATATCTCAAAATCACATGCTTGATCCCGTGCGCCAGTTCAGCCCAATGCAGCATCCTTTCTACCGCCAATTTGGTTTCTCCATACGTATTTCTCGGCATCTTCCGGTCGTCTTCCCGAATCGGAATACGTTCCGGATCGCCATAAACCGCCGCCGTAGAAGAAAACACGATTTGGTCCACGTCATGCTCGCGCATAACCTCAAGCAACCGCAATGTACCCTCCACATTATTACGATAATACTTTAACGGATTCGTCATGCTTTCGCCAACAAGCGAGCTGGCCGCCAAATGAATGACAGCTTCGATGTTATTATCGTTAAAAATTCCGTTCAGCAATTCCCGATCATTCAAATCGCCGTGATACAGTTTACCGCCTAGTACGGCCTTCTCTCTTCCGGCAACCATGCTGTCTAGAACAACGAGTTCCTCATGCCGTTCGATTAAGGATGCAACGATATGACTTCCAATATAACCGGCTCCGCCGCAAACTAATATCGTCAATTTACAGGTGCCTCCGTTTCATCGAATCTTGCTCAACCAATGGAATATCTTCAACCCGTTCGTACACTTGCAGTCCCTTTTCCCTTGCCGCTCTTACCATTTCATCGGCTCCCTGCGACGCTCCTCCGACCCGTAGTACTGCATTACAGTGGTCAAGCAAACGAACGGAAGACGGATGGAAGATTCGATTAAATATATCATCTCCGATATTCGTCGAGCCGGCCGTCGCGATAAGCGGCAATGCATACCATTCCCCTAGTACCGGCAAGTGTCCCCGATCGTAAATTTGAAGAGCTACTTCATTCATGAATCGGACATTCCGATCAATGAGTTTGGGGTCGTCATTCGTACCGGAACGGTAAGGCCCTGCAACAAGGATGTGCTGAGGTTTCCGATCATTCGTCTTTGCCTCGAGCAGTCCATGGATTTGCGCGTATTGAAGCAGCATGATCGTTTTGCCGTCCCGGATTTCGCCGGTATGGATCATATCGAGAGCTTGATGAAACGGAAGCTCTATCACTTCGATGTTTTCTTGCTCCTCTTCTACGCCTCCACCCTGTCCCTCTGCCAGATCTTCGGTGCACTCGGCCGCATAAAAGTGCAGAAGTTCCGTGACGGATCCCGGCGACATATAAGCCTCTCCTACCTTTTGCACGCGGTTGACTTGATAACCCGTTTCTTCCCTAGTCTCGCGCAGGATGCTTTCTTCCGGCGTTTCTTTATCCAAGAGACCCGCGCAGGTTTCAATAAGCATCCCCGACTCGTTGCCATTCCGATAAGTAGGCATTCGAAACTGTTTAGTCAGTATAACGGTTTGCTTTTGCCGGTTGTAAAGCAAAATCGTAGCTCCGTTCCCGCGGTCGTAAACTTCGCGGGATTGCGTCTCCCATTGTCCGTTTTCCTTTTGATATTCGAACGTAACCTTTTTGAGCAAGTACCAATTATCCGATAGAAGTTCCTCGTTTACGATTCGTACTCTTGGGCGACGCGCTGTCATCTTGATTTCCTCCCTTGAAAAATCCTGTAATTTCATTGTACACGGTGACGTTACGTCACCTTCAAGCAAAATATTCGCTCTGCAGAAAACGAAAAGGATGCCTCCCATGTATGTGGGCCTGCGGCAACAGGCTCACGGGATGCATCCTTCATGTTGTTATGAAAGGTCGGAAATTTTTTTCTTCGAAGAAGACCGGCCAAAGCCGCTGCTTCAATTAACCGCAAACCGGTAACTTCCCGAACCCACGTTCCGAATCCAGAACGTTCCTTCTATGCTTTCGACAGCGAAGTCGCGACAATTCTCCGAAAGCATCCCGGCGCCGATGACGGGCATCCCGATATCCGCGGTCGTTCCAACCGGTATACTTACTTCAAGGAACATGCCCTCTCCGTCCCTCGAATACGCCATGCTAATGGCGCCGTACGCACTCCCTACGCTGCCTTTCGCCTCTTCTATCCCGTGCGATAACGCAGGCTCTATGATGATTTTCCGATATCCCGGCTCTTCCATTCTGATCCCAAGGACGTAACCGGTCAGCCACTCTTTCACATGACCCATCATCGCATGATTCCTCGAACGCACCATCGTGCCCAGCCAGAGCTCCTCGTAATTCCAATATTCGGGCAACGTCGTCAGTCCGCGATCGACGAAGAACTTGTAACTCGGCTGCGTATCGTTCATGACCATTCGATAGACGATATCGTTCCGGTCATGCGCGCCGAGCGATGCGAACACTTGCTTTAAGCCGACTTCGCCGGAAGACAGGTGATCATCGCGGGCTTGAACGGCTTCGATCAGCTTTACGACCGCGCTCCCTTTGTTCTCTTCCCATGCAATGCCGCTGAATAGCACGCATCCGTAGCTGGCTTGGCTGCCATTCCCGTAATTGCCGGTGCCGGGCTGATAACACGTCTCGTTGAGGTGAAAACGATCCTGGACAAGAGCGGCCTTAGACGCGTATGCCTCTACGTCTTCGGGATGACCGGTCAGCCATGCAATGCTCGACATCGTGCTCAGCAAATAATAGTAGGCGCAGTTCTCGACTAACGCGTTAGGCGTCGATTCGTTTAACTGTCCCCAATCCCCCATCTGCGCGTAGCCGTTCAACAGTCCTTCTTCCGCGTGGGATTCCAAATAGACGAGGTACCTCTTCATCGTAGCGTATCCGCGCGCCAACAAAGTCTTATCTCCGTATATCCGATAATACTCCCAAGGCGTCAGAATGCAGGCGCCGCCCCAATTCGGGTCCCTGTGCAAGCCGACGATGCGATGGTATTCCGGCGCGATCGCGGGCATGTATCCGAGACCCTCGGGATCTCCGTTCCGGATATCCGTCTCGTCCGTCTGCGCGTCGATCATATCCTGCGCGATCTTCGGAATCCACGAACGGATATCATAACCTGCCGACATGGAACGGAACATTAAATGCGTCGTTTCGAGCCACCCCAGCTTCTCGATCTGCGGGCAGTCCGTAAACGAGAAATACATGTTGCTTTCGATAGCCCGTTCCGTAATTTCGTTGATTCGATTCAATACCGGATTCGACGTTTCGAACGTTCCCGTCTTCTCGTTCGCGACTCTGAGCACGCAACAATGGAAATTGTCCGTCGAAGCTTCCCACTTGAATCCCGACACCTCGACGTACTGGAAGCCTTGATAACAGAAAGAGGGATGCCACGTTTCGTCGCCCGTTCCTTTCACCGTATAGCCGTTCGAAATGTCGCAATGGTATTTCCGGGACCAGCTCTGCGTGCAGGAGGATTGGTCTACGCCCGATCCGTCCGCGTTCAGCGTTTCGGCGGGGTACATTCTGATCGTCGTACCCCTATCCGCTTCCGTCATGCCCCGCAACGCCAATTCCGGAAATCCGGCCACGTTCCGTCCCATATCGACGAGAAGATTGCCGTTGGGCAGTCGGGTCACGGAAGCCGCGGGGAATTTCTCCATCATTCTGACGGGATTGAATGCCTTGCCTCTTAGCCTTCCGAGAGGCTTGGACATCCGCTTCGCATGGTCCCATCCCGATCGGTCCGTTCCGGGCATATCCCATCCGGCTATTTCCGCCGTCGCATCGTAATCTTCGCCGCCGTACCAGTCGTTGAACTTGATCGGGCTGTCCGTTATGCGCCATCGCTCGTCCGTCGCCGCAACGATTTCCGTTCGTCCGTCCGCATACGAGACTTCGATCTGGGCGATCGCTTTTTTATCGCCGTAAAGTCCATTCCTGACGTAACCGCCGTCGTTTTTCTGGTAGCGATGCTCGGGCGCTTCGGTATTCTCGTCCAGCATCATGACGGGGTTCATGATGAAGTTGACGTATTGTCCGTTGCCGATTCGAATGCCGATCGCATTCCGCTCGCTATTCAGGAGATCGGTAATATCGAACGCGACATAATAGACCGTCTTGGAAAAATCGCTTTCGCCCGGATGATAGAAGGCATCGTCCAACGGACGTCCGTTCAAGCTGGCCTGAAATAATCCCAAGCCGCTAATATAAGCGCGGGCCTTCACCATATTCGTATAATCGGGAACGCGGAATTCCGCGGCGATCTGGGGCGCCGCCGATTTGTACGCATCCGCGTCGTCCCCTTGCCCGATCCAAGCCGCTTCCCAATCCTTCTCGTTCAGAAGCCCCATTTCCCAAGAAGCCTGCTCGCTCCATTCGGACTCGATATCGTTCGCATCCCACGCTTTGACTTTCCAAAATGCCGTCTGTCTGGAGGAGAGCGGCAATCCGTCGTATTCGATCGCGAAGTTAGCGGATCCCGCGACTTTTCCCGAGTCCCATAGATCGCCGATATGACTGTCCAATTGTTCTTTCGTAGATGCGACCAATATGCGATAAGCCGTTTGCGTCTGATTTCGTTCGTCCGATTCGAGCGAATAGCCAAGCAAGGGCCTTTGCTTCTCGATACCGATCGGATTTCTCAAATACTGGACCAATAAGTTTGCGATTTTCATGATGACGCCTCTACCTCCCGAATCGATTACCCTTTCACCGCGCCGCCGACGATCCCTTTGATGAATTGTTTTTGCAGGAAAAGGAACGTGAGGACGAGCGGCAACGTCCCCAACACGATCGCGGAGAAAATCATCGCCCAATTGTTATTATACTGTCCGGTAAAGCTGAATATCGCGATCGTAATCGTGCGATTCTCCCGCGCTTGCAAATAAAGCAAAGGGACGAGAAGGTCATTCCATATGGTGAGACTGTTCGTGATGATGACCGATGCGGTGACCGGCTTCATCAACGGGAATACGATAGTCAGGAATGTCCGGAACGGTCCGCAGCCGTCGATCAGCGCGGACTCTTCCAACTCCTTCGGGATTCCCTTCAAGAAGCCCGTATACAAGAACACGGAGAAAGGGATCGTCAGCGCGATGTAGATAAAGATGACGCCCTGATGCGTGTTGATCATATGCATCGTTTTCAAGAGCTTATAGAGCGGAATCATTGCTAACGGAAACGGCACCATGATGCCCGAAATGAAGTAAAGGAAGAACGAGTTCGTCAGCTTGGTCTTGGTTCTTGCGATCGGATACGCGGCGAACGCGCTGACGAGTACAACGCCCGCAAGCGATAGAGCGGTAATGTGCAGGCTGTTCCCGAACGCGGAGAACAGATGCGCCGTCTTCCACGCCTCCGAGAAGTTGCTCCACATCCATTGCTTCGGAATCGAAAGCGAGGATTCAAGCAGCTCCTGCGGGGACTTCACGGCCACGTTGACGAGCACGATCAGCGGCAATGCGACGATAAGCGCCCATAGGATGAGGACGATGCCGGATAACGTTTTTCTCGCGATGGATGCGGGCATCAGGCTTCAATCTCCCTTCGGCGAAGAATTCGGAGTTGAAACACCGAGATCAACAAGATAATCACGAACATGACGATGGCGATCGACGTTCCGTAACCCATCTCGTTGAAATTAAATGCCTTTTTATATAAGAGAATCGAAAGCGACTCGGTGGCCGTCCCCGGTCCTCCTTTTGTCATGACGAAGATAATGTCGAATACTTTCATGCTGCCGATGATGGAGATGAGAATATTGACGGTAAAAGCCGGCGCGATCAGAGGGAACGTAATGCGGGAAAACCTCTGCCACCTGCTGGCGCCGTCGATGTCTCCCGCTTCGTATAAGTCGGCCGGAATGGCCTGAAGTCCCGCGAGATAGATGACGATCGATAGACCGGTCCATTGCCAGATGTTCGTGAATACGACGCTGTACATCGACCACTTCGGATCTCCGAGCCAGTCCTGGGCCCAACTTCCGAGTCCGATGTTTTCCAAGCCCGCGTTAATGAGGCCGAATACCGGGTTATACAAGTAACTCCAGATGAATCCGATCGCTAGCGCGCTCAATATGGCGGGAACTAAATAAAATACGCGAAGGAAACGCTTGATCCAGCTCGAGCCGTCGACTAAGATCGCGAGCAGCAACGATAGGACATTCTGAAAAACGGTTACGAGCAAGGCGAACACGATCGTGTTCTTTAACGCGATCCACACTTCGGAATCATGAATCAGTTTTTCGTAATTTTGGATACCGATAAAATGAAAATGCGGGTTTAACCCATCCCAGTCCGTCAAGCTGAAGTAAAAACTGCCTGCCATCGGAATCATGATGAAAAGAGTGAAGATAAGAAAAGCCGGCAACATAAATAGCAGCTGGATTCCTGGTTTCTGCATTCGCTATCCCTCTTATTTCCGTGAAGACCAGGCGGATGACTCCGCTTGATCTTCATCGTTTTTCTAGTCTATCGTTTATTTGCCTTTTTTCTCCGCGAACACTTTATCCATTTCTTTCAGCATTTTATCGATTGAGTAAGACTTACCTCCATCGACCAATACGTTCTGAATTCCGGTAAACATCGTATCTTGAACGCCTTGCGGCCATTTCTGGTCAAGGAAGTTATACGTTCCCACGTTCAGGTAAGGGACAAGTTCTTTCAAGGTCGGGCTCAGATCCGGATTCACGTCCGTGAACACCGGGAAAGCTTGCGCTTGCTTCAGCAGCAGCTCGTTATTCTCGGGCTCCGCCCAGAAGTCGATATATTTCTTCACCTCGTCCGGATGCTCCGTCTTCGCGCTGGCGCCGATGCCGAGCGCGATCGCGGACGACACGTATACCGGTTTGCCCGCTTCCGCGTAAGGCAACGGGAACATGCCCAGATCCGCGTCTTTGTTGACCCCCAGAATTGCCGGCAACGCCCAGTTGCCCATGACCATCATCGCCGCTTTGCCCGTTGCCATCAATTGAACCGATTGGTCGTAGCTGGTGCCCAGAACGCCTTTGTTGAAATAGCCTTTGTCGTTCAGCGCGATGTAGTCTTCCATCATCTTCGTCCAAGCCGATCCGGCGAACGTCGCTTTGCCGTCGTACATATCTTGATCGAAGTTTGGCGTATCCCGGTAAATCGCCGATGGCGCCATCGCGAAAGGGATAATCTGCGTGACCCACAAATCCTTGTTGCCGATCGCGAGCGGCGTAACGCCCGAGGCTTTCAATTTCTCGCTCAACGCTAGGAACTCATCCCAATTTTGCGGAATGGCAAGCCCTTGATCCGTGAATATTTTCTTGTTGTAGATAACGCCGATCGCGTTCTGGTCGAGCGGCAGCGCATAGACTTTGCCGTCCGTACTCTCCATGTCTTTCGCGCCCTGCTGCAGACGGGACACCCAAGGACGATCGGACAAATCCATCAAGTAGCCCGATTGGACGAACGGCGCTTTCCACGTTCCAGGGAGTACGCCCAGAAGATCGGGCGCGTCGCCGGAAGCGAAACGCGTCCGGATCAACGTCTGATATTGATCGACGGGAGCGTTCTCGTATTCGATCGTAATGTTCGGATACTTCTCGTGGAACCGCTTGTTGATTTCTTTGAGCGTAGGGCCCGCTTCAGCTTCCATGAAGTGAAGCATCTTAAGCGTGACCGGCTTGGCGTCTTCGGACGGCGATGCTTCCGCGCTTGCGCTCGGCGAAGCGGAGCTTGTCGCGGCCGGGCTCGCCGGGGAAGACTCCGCGGCGTTATTCCCGTTATTGCCTCCGCACCCCGCTAATACGGTGGATAGCAATAGGACAAGTGCAGTTGCCGATCCTACAAATCTCTTTCTAGATGACATTTTTATGACCTCCTGATAGGTTTGTCGATTACAATCTCAGTGTAACGGCAGGCCGCGACAGGAAATGCAGGGTCGTTTTCCAAAAAAGGTAGGTTCGTTTTCGACAATAAAAAAAGGCCCCCGAAATCTCTAAGGGACCCAATCATGATTGGTTTTCGTTTCCTCGAACGTCTTGTCCAGCTCGCTTAACGCCTTGCCGACCGAATACTTCCCTCCGCCCGCCATCCAATTTTGCAGCACTTGGAACAGCTTATCCTGCATGCCCGGCGGCCAATTCTGATCGAGGAACGGATAGGTGCCCGCCCGAATAGCCGGTTCGATCTCAGCTAGCGCCGGATCGAGCGCGGGGTTCACGTCCCGATAGACGGAGAAGGACTTCGTTCCCTCCAGGAACAACGTATTGACCTCGGGACGGCTCCAGAACGCCAAATACTTCTTCGCTTCTTCGGGATACGGCGTCGTACGGGAAACGCCGATTCCGATGCTTACGCCCGAAGATACCCAATACGGCTTGTCCGCATCCCCGTACGGGAGCGGAAACATGCCGATCTCGGCATTCGGGTTCGTCAGTAGAATCGGTCCGAGCGACCAATTCCCCATCACCATCATGGCCGCTTTGCCCGTCGCGAGCATTTGTACCATTTGGTCGTAGGTCGTGCCGAGAAACCCTTCGTTAAAGTAACCGTTCTTCTCTAACCTCGCATAATCTTCGAGCATCGCCCGCCAAGGGGAATCCGAGAACGACGCCTTTCCCGCATACATCCGCGCGTCGAAGTCGGGATGGTCGCGATAGATCGCCGACGGAGCCATCGCATAGGGGATGATCTGCGTTACCCACTGATCCTTCAGCCCGAGCGCGATCGGAACTCGCCCCTTGCGCTTGATCGTTTCGCAAAGGGATAGAAACTCGTTCCAAGTACGCGGTATGTCCAACCCAGTTCGTTCGAAAAACCCCTTGTCGTACAGGACGCCGATCGCGTTCCGATTGACGGGCATCGCGTACAGCTTGCCGCCGGTCGTCATCGTATTCCTGGCGTCGGGCTTCAGCCTGTCCGCCCAATCGCTTCCTGACAAGTCCATCAGAAACCCCGCTTCGGCGAAGGGCTCCTGCCACTTCCCCGGAAATACCCCGAGCAAGTCGGGGGCCCCGCCCGCGACGAATCGGCTTCGGATAATGCTCTGATATTGGTCGACGGGCGCATATTCCACTTCTACCGATATATTCGGATACTCCCGATGAAATCGCTCGTTGATCTCCGATACGACCGGCCCGGCCTCCGTTCCGAACCAATGCACCATCCTGAGCGTGACGGCATCGGGCGAGGTCCGCTCCGCGTTGTTCGCGCCTCGATCCGTTTCGTCGGCGCATCCCGCGCTCAGTAGGGCCGCAATCGCGATACTCATGAAGACGGACCCGATTCCTCTCGTTGCTTTCATGTTCATCCCTCTTCGATAGAGATCGTCAATCGTTCCGCTTGTACTGTTGAGGAGTGACGCCTATCCATCTTTTGAACGTCTGACTGAAGAATTTCGGATCCTCGTAGCCGACCAGCTTGCCGATATCCGTTATTTTCTTATATCCGGCGTCCAACAATTCTTTCGCCTTGTTCATTCGAACGCGAATGAGATAGTCGGAGAAATGATCGCCGGTCTCGGATTTGAACAGCTTGGACAGATAGCCGATGCTCACGTGATATTTGGCCGCGAAATCCTGCAGGCGAACCGTTTCCGCGTAATGGTGATGAATATGGTCCAGAAGCGGCGGAATGATCATCTTCGGATTCGGGAGCGCTTGTTCCGTGCCCGACATCAGACCGATCAAGCGCTCCGTCAGCCAGGCTTGGACGCTCGCTTCGTCCAGACAGGTTTTGAGAAAATCGTAGATCGAGTCGGCATCGACGGCTTCCGCCTCGCCATGCAATTCCGACATTTTGTATTTCAGGGCGTAGAACAGATCGGAAAGAAGAACGGACGATTGCTTCAACGTGACCTCTGCCCGCCGCAGCGCGTCGACGAGTCGTCTCGATTCCAACTGCAGCATGGCGTAATCGGCTTCGCGAACGTGCTGCTCGATGCGTCTCGCGCTATCCCAGAAAGGTTGAACCGCAACGTTGCGTCCCGTCGCGGGCATGAACGTGGATTGGCCGAGACGCACTTGCGACTCCAGCAATTGAAGGCATCTTTCGTAAGCCTCTTTCATGGAGTCCCGACTCGCCTTCAACCGGTATACCGTATGGACGACGTTAACCGACTCGCGAAAATAATCGTGGATCCGATTCGCTTTATGCCGCATGCCGCTCTCTCGATCCGTCGAGGCGGGGATCAACATAATCCTTAGGTGAGCGTCCACGTCGAAACAGTCCGCGCCGGAATCGATCTCGCTACGGAGCCATTGAGCCGCGGCGGATACGGGAATCCCGCTACGCGACCAGGTCGCCGGGCTATTCCAATTATCGGCCAGAATGGCGACGATCAGCCATTCGCCGGATGGTTCGTCGGTTATGCCGGTTTCCTCTCCGCTCTCAAGTCCGCGAACCTTCATCGATAACGACCAATTTCGTTCCTGACGGCTTTTCTCTTCTTCCTTGCGCGCGTCTTCGATCATCCTGTCGACGGCGGCATACAACTCCGCGGCAGGTACGGGCTTCAAGAGATACTCCTTGGCGCCAAGCTTCAGCGCGCCACGCGCGTATTCGAAATCATTGTAGCCGCTGAGCATGATCGCTTGCAGCCGCGGATGGCGCTCGATCATTCGGCGGATGACTTCCAGGCCGTCCATTCCCGGCATTCGTATATCCGACACGACGATGTCCGGCAGCCACCGATAAGCATAATCGAGCGCTTCCTCGCCATTATCGAAGCCGACGATCTCGTGCTTGTCCTCGTAAGGCTTCATCAGATGACGGAGTTCGTCCATCGCCAGCGCTTCGTCTTCAATCAGCATGATCTTCATGGCGCGCCTCCTTTGCTTCCAGCCGAAGAGGCAGCTTCAACACGACGGCCGTTCCTTCCCCGGATACGTCTCCGAACGACAACCCGTACTCGCTGCCGTACACTAATCGTAGCCTCTGTTGAATGTTGGCCAGCGCGATACCCATATGTTCCCCGTCCGCGTCGGAACCGTGCATGCCTCCGTCTTCGAAGCGGCGAAGCAGACGGTTCTTGACGGTCGCGTCCATGCCCGCGCCGTTGTCCGCAACCTCGATATTCAACGTGTCGCTGCTCGCCCGTACGCGTACGGAAACGACCCCGCCCGATTTACGTTTCTCGAGCCCGTGGACGACGGCGTTCTCGACGAGCGGCTGGATCGTCAACCGCAACACTTGGCATCCCATGAGGCTTTCGGGAATATCCGTTTCGAACGAGATCCGCTCCTGAAAGCGATATTTCTGAATTTTGATATAGCTTTCGATCAAGCGAAGCTCTTCCCTCAGTTCGACCGTACGGTTCCAATCGTACAGGCTGTAACGAAACAGATGGGCAAGCGACTCCGTAACCGCCACGACATCCTCCGACGCCCCTTTTCTCCCGAGCGACTTTAGTATCGTCAACGTATTGAATAAAAAATGCGGGTTGATCTGCGCCTGCAACGCGACCAATCGGGCATCTTTCTCTCGAATTTCCGCCACGTATATTTTAGCGATCATATCCTGCAGACTATCCAACATCTGATTGAATACTTTGCCGAGCAAACCGATCTCGTTCCGGTTGCCCGTTTGTTCCGCCCGAACGGTAAAATCGCCGCGCTCGACGTGCCTCATCGTGACGATCATTTTGCGCAGCGGCCGGGTCACCCCGGTAGCGATAAACCAGGCAAACGCGAATACGAGCAGCATGACGATGGCTTCGATTCCCATGACGGTATTCCGAATGACCTTTAGCTTATTCGTAATGGCATCCATCGGCGTCAGGATCAGAGCGGACCACCGCGTATAATCCGACCGATAATAGCCGTACAAATATTGCGTTCCCTGCAGGACGATCGTCCCGGAAGAACCGAGACGGGACACGTCGTTCCCGGACAAATCCGTCATCTTGCCGCCCGTCAACTCGTCGCGTTGATCGTACACGACTTGACCGCGATCCGTCAGAATATAGAGCAACGAATCGCCCGAATCGTTATTTCCCCGGAAGGAAACCAAATTCTTGAACGCGTCGGCATGGATATCGATTTTCATGTAGCCGATTCGCTTACCCGTATTTATTTGGTTGATCGGCCGAACGAGAGAAAAGACTTTCTCTCCCAGAAAATTCGTAATCGTATTTTCTTTCATCGTCGGCCACAGAATGAACGGAGTCCTTATCCCTTGATCGCCGTAGGGATACCAGGGCTCTTGTTCGATCGAATAATCGACGGGCGGACTTCGCTTGGACCAGAAATATATAAGCTCGCGTTGCTTGTCCGGATAGAGGTAAATACCTTGGACGGCAGGCCAGGAAACCGTCAGGTTGAGAAGATGGGACGTTACTTGTTGGGAAAGATCCGCTTGCTCCACGACGGAGCCGGGCTCCTCTTGTCCGACCGCCTTCTGAATGATGGCATCATTGAATACGGATAAGCTTAGCTTTTCCAAATCCTCGGTATAAAGCTCGATCGATCTCGAGATTTGGGCGCTATTGCTTCCGAGCAGTTGCAGCGATTGGTTCTTGAGCTCGGTTACGCTGCTGTAATAGTAGAAGACTCCGCTGCAAATAAATGATACCGCGAACAGAAATGAAAAACTGATGACGAGCTTCGTCTTAAGATTCCACGCTTGCCATAGTTTCATGGTTCCCTCTTCTTCGCCCTGATTCGTTAGTTCTATCATACCCTTGATTAGCCTGACCGCTTCTTCCTATTTAAATAATAATCGAGAATTCCCCGCATAAATGGGAGGGTAATTTTCCATTTTAGGTGGGGCGTTTTTCTACTTGATTAGGGAATAATATTTTTTCGCGACCGCATAGGCGAGCTTTGGACGGCGATAACGATCGACGATTCCTTTGCTGTTCTGAGTTCCCGCTCGCGTAATCAGCCAGCCCGTTCCTTCCGTCACCCGGCAATCGCAGAACTGCCAGATCAGCATGCCGGACAAATAAGGCCGCGCCGTGTACGCCGCCAAGTTCGCCTCGATGATATCCGCCTGCCTCTCTTCGGTTCCCCGCACGCGGCTCGGATCGCGCATGCCATAGTACCCGTCGGCGCCGAATTCGCTCATGATCATCGGCTTGCCGGCTCCTCCTTTCGCATCCGCCCATCCGCGCGCCAGGTCGCACAGCTGTCCGGGATCCTCGTCGGAGTACCAACCCGGATACAGGTTAAAGGATACGATGTCCGCGAGGTCGAAGCAGATCTCGTTCGCGCGATGATGGCTTGCGAAGGTCAGCGGCCTCGTCGAATCCAAACTGCGGATCTGTTCCAGCTGTCGCTTGTAATGAACCCGCCCTTCCTCGCAATCGCTGGCGCATTCGTTGAGAATCGCCCATAAGACGATACACGGATGGTTGTAATGCTGGTTGACCATCTCGCGGTTCACTTCCTCGCACTGCCCGATGAAGTTCGGATTGCGCATCTGTTCGATGCTTAACCCGCGGGCGTGATTCTCCTCCCAGACGAGCAAGCCCCGTTCGTCGCATAGATCCAGGAATCTCTCGTCGTTTGGGTAATGGCTTGTCCGGACCATGTTGGCGCCCATGTCCAGCATAAGGTCGATATCCTGAATCATTAAGGAAGGCGTCAGAGAAGCGCCTGCCATGGGATGATCTTCGTGGCGGTTGAAACCCTTCAATACGATATCCTCTCCGTTGAACTGGATTCTTCCATCGTCGGTCGAGATCGTACGGAAGCCGACCCGTTCGATCAAATCGTCGGAAGCCCGCTCATCTCCGTCGACATACACGAGAACGTTAAGATCGTAGAGTTGCGGCGACTTCGGAGACCATTCCCGAACTCCCGGAACATCGCCGTCCCAATCCAACTTCAAGGATTGTCCGGGTTCCATGCGAATCGGGCCCCATGCGATCTTTTTTCCGGCCAGCTCGGCTTCCGCTCTTATCTCGCGGGCTTCGCCGTCCGGATTGATAATCTCAGCCTCTAGCATTCCGCGCCAGGCTCCGATCTTCCCGGAAGGCGAGAATGCGATGCGTTCGACGAACGGACCGTTCAACGACTCCATCACGACCGGTCTGATCAGACCTCCGTATGTATAATAATCGTTGGGTACGTGCAGGGACGAATGCTCGCCGAATGAATTATCCACCCAGACGACCAACTCGTGCTCTCCGGCTTCCGCGAACGGCACGATGACTTGAAAAGCCGTATAGGCGTTATAGTGGCTCGCGACCTCCACGCCATCCCAGATCACGCTGGCGGTATGGCTGACTCCTTTGAATTCGAGTCGGATCGGACCCGACCGTTCCATCCGGACCTGTCGGCGATAGACTCCCATGCCCCTGTAGGTTCGAAGGCTCGGATGAGTCTCCCAGCAACCGGGAACCATGAGCCGATAATCGAACGTTAGCGTATCCGTCGTCGTAGTCCGATCGTTCGCCAACGCGAAATCCCATAAGCCATCCAATGTGACGCTCTCCCGAACGGCATGATTCTTGTACATTCGTTCCATTCTCTTTTCCCCCTTACTTATTCTGCGCGTACGTCTTCCGGTATGGAGTCGGCGTCTTGGACAGACGCAGGCTTTGTATGTGTTCGACGTAACCGCCCCCAAGTACCTGCTTGATAGATGATTCGCAACATAAATAGCCGTTGCTTTGTTGTTGGCAACAAAGCAGCGGCTTATGGGAAACTTACTTTAAACCTTCAATTGCCATGCATGGTCCGGATCGTTATGGAACTTCCATATTCGTCTAGGTCCGGCCATTACGTTCAAATAGTAAACCTCGTAGCCCGGAGGCGCCGAAACCGGATGATACCCCTTCGAAACCAATACGGCTTGTCCGTCCGTAACCGCCATCGTTTCGTCGATCGACCTGTCATCGGTATAAACCCGCTGTATGGCAAAGCCTTGCTCAGGCTGCACGCGGAAATAATAAGTTTCCTCCAACAACGACTCGTCCGGCAACGCGTCCCGATCGTGCTTGTGCGGAGGATAGCTCGACCAATGTCCTTCCGGCGTAAACACCTCGACGACCAGCAAGGAATCCGCGTCTTCACCCTCGGGTAAAATATTGTGGATTTGACGTTCGACATTGCCTTGCCCTCTCGTCTCTACTCCAACCTGGTCCGGGTGAATCAATCTTGCCGCATGGGTTCCCTTGCCCGGGGCGGAACACACCGCGATCTCCGCATCCGTCAATGCCGTGATCTCGTAGCGGTCGTCGTTCGGTACGTATACCGAGAAGGGAGGCGTCTTCTCGAACACGTTCATCCGTTTCCCGATATTGATCCAATCCGCATGACGGGTTCGAATATTCGCTTTGCCGCTTAGCAACACCAGGCATACTTCCTTGTTCTCCGTAAGGCGCTCCGTTTTGTCGCCCGCACGAAGTTGCAACACTTCGAATCCGACGTACGTCCATCCGGCCGATTCCGGCGTGACGGATAAGACGGACCCGCCCTCTCTAGGTTCATTAAGGGGCTTAACGATTAACTTAGACATTGACATCCTCCATTCGCTACCAGCGGGCCGTTACCATTTTCTTGCGCGTATAGAATTCAACGCCGTCGGTACCGTTCGCGTGCAAATCGCCGTAGAACGATTTCTTCCATCCCGAGAACGGGAAGAACGCCATCGGAGCGGGGACTCCCAGATTCACTCCGAGCATGCCGGCATCGATATTCTCGCGGAAATGACGTACGTTGCTCCCGTTCTGGGTAAAAATGCAGGCGCCGTTGGCAAAATCGGATCGATTGGCCAGCTCAATCGCCTCATCCAAGGTGTTCACCCGCGCGACCGACAGTACCGGCGCGAAGATTTCGTCCTTCCATATATTCATTTCGCTCGTGACGCCGTCGAAGATCGTCGGTCCGATGAAGTAACCGTCGCCGCTTGCTGCCGCATCGTCGCGTCCGTCGCGAAGCAGCGTAGCCCCTTCATGTTCGCCCGCTTCGATGTAACCTAGCGCGCGTTCTTTGTGAGGCCCCCGAATGACCGGTCCGAGAAATACGTCCTTGTCCATGCCGTTACCGATCGTCAGGTTATCGGCTGCCGCAACGAGCTTCTCTATGAGCGAATCGGCGACTTCGCCGACGGCTACGACGACCGCGCAAGCCATGCATCTCTCTCCCGCCGATCCGAAAGCGGCGTTCGCGATTTGCTGCACCGTGCCGTCCAGGTCCGCGTCCGGCATGACGATGCTGTGATTTTTGGCGCCTGCAAGCGCTTGGACTCTTTTGCCGTGCGCGGTACCGGTTTTGTACACGTATTCGGCGACGGGCTGGGAGCCGACGAACGAGATCGCTTTAACGTCCGGATGCTCGAGCAACCCGTTCACGACGTCATGGGCGCCATGCACGACGTTCAGCACGCCGTCCGGCAATCCGGCTTCCTTGAAGAGCTCGGCCAAGCGGTTCGCAAGCAACGGCGTGCGCTCGGACGGCTTAAGCACGAACGTATTCCCGCAAGCGATGGCGAGCGGAAACATCCAGCAGGGCACCATCATCGGAAAATTAAACGGCGTAATGCCTCCGACGACGCCGATCGGGTAGCGGAACATGCCGGATTCCACGTTCGTGGCGATGTCCGGAAGCTGCTTCCCCATCATCAGGGACGGAGCGCCGGCGGCGAACTCCACGCATTCGATGCCGCGTTGGACTTCGCCGTATGCTTCGGCGTAATTTTTCCCGTTCTCCAATGTAATGATCTTGGCCAGCTCTTCCCAATTGTCCACGAGCAGCTGCTGGTACTTGAACAACACTCGCGCCCTACGCGGCACGGCCGTGCGGCTCCAGCCCGCGAACGCTTCCTTGGCGGATCGGACGGCTGCGTCCAAGTCTTCTCTCGAAGATAGAGGAACATGGGCAATCGTTTCTCCGGTAGCCGGATCGAATACCGCGTCGGTCTTGCCCGAAGAGGAAGCGACCCATTGGCCGCCGATGAAATTGTTGAGCGCAACGGGAGCGTTGGTGCGAGTCATATCGGTAATTCTCCTCTCGAAATTAAAGTTGCTTGACTGACCTCATAAAGTCCTCTACTTGGTCGAGCTTAGGCATGGCATCCGAACAGCTATGGCTGGAGATGACGATCGATGCGCACGCGCTTCCGAATTCCATGCTTCGGTCGATGGGCCAGCCCTTCATGAGACCGTAAATGAAACCGGCGGCGTAGGAGTCGCCCGCTCCGAAAGTTTTAATGACCTTCGCCGGGAAAATCGAACCCCGGCGCGAACTGCCGTCCTTGCCGTACGCGATCGATCCTTCTTTGCCGTGCTTGACGACGACGATTTCCGCATGGTGGCCGAACCATTGCGCGGCCGTTGCTTCGTCACTCCGTTCAGCGTTGCCGTCGAACTGTTCGAGCATGTCGAACTCTTCGCGGGTTCCGATAATGATGTCGCTCTTCTCCGCCGCCGCGTGGTAATAAATCGCCGTTTCTTGAGGATTGGTCCAAGTGTAAGGCCGGTAATCGATATCGAATACGACTTTCGTGCCGTGTTTGCGCGCATAACGTAGAGCCAGAAGCACCGCTTCCCGGGAGGGACTCTTCGCGAGAGCCGTGCCGGATACGAGAAGCGTCTTGCTGGAGGCGATCAACCCCTCGTTCACTTCTCCGGGCTCGAGCTTCAGATCGGCGACATTATCCCTGTACATCAGGATGCTGCAATCTTCCGGGCTTTTGATTTCGGTAAAAGCCAAGCCGGTGACCGCGCCGGTACGATCCGTTGCGACGCCCTTCGTTTCTATGCCGTTATCCCGCAAGTATCGAAGGATAAATCGTCCCATTTGATCGTCGGCCACTTTGCCAATAAAGGCCGTCTTCATGTCCAAGCGGGACATGCCGATCGCGATATTGGCGGGAGAACCGCCGACGTATTTCGTGAACGTCATCGTCTCTTCCATCGGACGATTGATTTCATTGGCGTTCAGATCGATGCATAGACGTCCGATCGCTACGAGGTCAAGCGGTTTGTCGGCCGCGAATGAAACGCGCTCCATCCCTATCCCAACTTTCTCATCCGTTAGTACGGCCGCGCCGTCCGAATCTTCTTCCTCATCTCCGCATGCGCCTTCAATACCTTATCGTCCGTGGACGCTTCGGGTACGCCGACGTTCCACCAAGAATCGTAGCCGTCGGTGTTCGTCCCGGGAAGGACTTTAATCTCGACGAGCGCGGGACCTTGCTCGGCTTTCGCTTGACGCAACGCAAGTTCCAATTCCTCCGCATTGCGGGCGGTATAGGACGCGGCGCCGAGACTGCGGGCGTGCGCGGCGAAATCGATCGGAATATAGTTGCCGTTCAGTCTACCGGACTCCTTCGAACGGAAACGGAATTCGTTGCCGAAGCCGTCGCTGCCGTGTCCGCGCTGCAAGTTATGAATGCATTGAAAACCGTGATTATCGAATAGCAGTACGGTAAGTTTAACGCCTTCCTGAACGGCGGTTACGAGCTCCGAGTGAAGCATCAGATAGCTGCCGTCGCCCAAGACCGCATACACTTCCCGTTCAGGCTCCGCCAGCGCCACCCCGAACGCGCCGCTGACCTCGTAACCCATGCAGGAGAACCCGTACTCCATATGGTACGTTTTCGGTTCCGTCGTCCTCCATACCCGGTGAAGGTCGCCCGGCAAGCTGCCGGCCGCCGCGACGACGACGTCCCTCGGCCCGATGAAGCCGTTCACGACGCCAAGGGCGCGCGTTTGCGAGAGGCCTTCCTCGCTCTCCATCGCGTACAGGCGATCGACTTCCGCGTCCCACTCCGCTTTAAGTCCCTTCAAGTAACCGTCCGCGTATCCGGAACGGTAACCGATAGCGGATAAGGGCTCGCGGAGGGCGGCGATGGCCTCCCTTGCGTCCGCCGTAACGTATTCCCCCTGCATTTTCACGGAGTCGAACGCACTGACGTTAAGGTTCAGGAAAGCGACGTCCGGGTTACGGAAGGCGGATTTGGAAGCCGTCGTGAAGTCGGAGTACCGCGTACCCACGCCGATGATCAAGTCGGCTTCTGCCGCGATCCGGTTCGCCGTCAGGGTACCGGTCGTGCCGACGCCGCCTACGCCGAGAGGATGATGCCACGGAACGGCGCTTTTGCCGGCTTGCGTCTCGGCTACCGGTATGCCGAAAGCTTCGGCGAACGACAATAATTCCTTGACCGCCTCCGAGTAATGAACGCCTCCGCCGGCGATGATAAGCGGTTTCCGCTTGCTCGAGATCAGATGGACGGCTCGCCGGATGGCTTCCGGCGCCGCCGGACGACGATCCAAGCAATGGATTCTCTTCTCGAAGAATTCCGCCGGATAATCGTAAGCCTCCGCTTGAACGTCTTGCGGCAACGCCAACGTAACGGCGCCGGTATCCGCGGGATCTGTAAGCACGCGCATCGCCTGAAGCAGGGACGACATCAATTGCTCGGGACGGACGATGCGATCCCAGAACTTGCTGACCGATTTGAAAGGATCGTTAGCCGAAATCGAGTAATCGCCGGGAATTTCCAATTGCTGCAGCACGGGATCCGGTTGCCGGGAGGCGAAATTGTCGCCGGGCAGAAGCAGGACCGGTATCCGGTTGACCGTCGCCGTTGCGGCGCCCGTGATCATGTTCAGCGCCCCGGGACCGATCGAAGTCGTGCATGCGAAGATTTGCTTGCGGTTCTTCTGCTTGGCGAAGGCCGTGGCCGCGTGAACCATTCCTTGCTCGTTCTTTCCTTGCAGGAAAACCAGGTTGCCGGATGCCCGCTCGAGCGCTTCTCCGATGCCGGTCACGTTGCCGTGGCCGAATATCCCCATGACTCCCCGGACGAATTTAGTTTCTTCTCCGTCCGCGGAGACGTACTGACTATCCAGAAACTTCAACAGCGCCTGGGCCATTGTCAATCGAATGGTTTTCATGGCGGAAACCTCGGTTTCTTATGATTTGGAAAATTCGAGATTCACGATAAAGGTTTTGATCTCGTACGGCTTCAGTTCGAATGAGGCGTCGGCGTCGAACGCCGAGCCGATCGGCCGCTCCATCAGATCGCATTCCTGAACGGACGCGATTGTAAAATCGCTCCCCAGAACGACCGTCGATCGAACGCCCGCGAATTCATGAACCCGCACGATCAGATGATCGCCGTCCTCCGCCTTTTTCACCGCATCCACCATCACGTTGGAGGAAGAAAGACGGAACGAAGAGAACGAGCCTTTGTCGGGAGAGCCTTCATGGATACTCAGCGGATTGTTCAGCGACCACGCTTCTTGCACCGTGCCTCCCGCATACCAATCTCCTTCATGAGGGAACAAAGCATACACGAATTCATGTTCGCCGATATCCGCGTCCGGATCCGGATTGATGGCCGATTTCAACAACGACAAGCGAAGGACGTTGTCCTTGACGTCGTAGCCGTACTTGCAATCGTTCAGCAGGCTCACGCCGTAGCCGCGTTCCGACAGATCGGCCCATTGGTGCCCGACCGTCTCGAAGCGAGCCCAATCCCAACTTGTATTCCAATGCGTTGGGCGCTTGACGTTACCGAATTGGATATCGTATGTCGCTTCGGTTGAACGGACGTCTACCGGGAATGCGACTTTCAGCAATTGCTGATGCTCCCGCCAATCGATATGCGTGCGGAAATCGATTCTTCTGCTGCCGGCGTATACCGTCATTCTTTGCATGATCTCGGAATTCGCGTATCGCCATTTGAATTCGACTGCGGCAACCAACGTCCCTGATTCCACGAGTTCGGCGGATACCAGCCCGTTAACTTCCCGCATTTTCTCCTGGTAAAAGATATCGATGTCCCATGCTTCGAAGTTAAGCGGTTTGTCTTCGAAGACTTGCAGGACGTTGCCCCGGGCTCCTTGCGCGAGCACGTTCCGGCGATTGTCCAAGTCGTATACGCGAGACAGCTGTCCCGCTTCGTTCCATTCGATTTCGTAATGAGGCGTCTTCAGTATTCGACCTTCCAATCGGAAAGGAACAGCATATTCCGTATCTGTCCGATCTAGCGCCGACCCTGTCTTATACCGAATCGCGGTCCATCCCATCGAAGGCACCTTAGTGGCGGCGACCGTCCACTTGCCGTCGCCATATTGGGACGAAAGAACGTTCCCCGCCGCATCCGTCCAGACGCTTCCGGTTGGTACCCGCTCTCCGGCGAACTCGATCAAGTCGTCGCGTTCCCAAGGCGAGCCGTTTAGAACCGTCAATGCGCCCTCCGCGTCGTTGCCGCCGACGACGGATACAGCTTCGCTCCATGCCTCTCTCGCGATGGACATCGCTTCGGCATACTCTTCGCGGCTATCCTCGTACACTTCCTTGATCGAGGAACCGGGAATGATATCGTGGAATTGGTTGCGAAGAATGATCGTCCAGCCTTGATTCAGCTTCTCTTGAGGATAATCGCCCATATCGGCTCGCAACGCGCCGGCCAACGCGCTTATCCATTCCGTCTCGCGATAGAGAAGCTCCAATTTCCGGTTCATCCGCTTGTTGTAGGCTTGGCTCGTATACGTGCCGCGGTGGTATTCCAAGTACAGTTCCCCGTCCCAGGTATGCACGTAACGATCCGTTGCATCGAACGTTTCATGGAGCCGCCGGAAATAGTCGTCCGCGCGTCCCGTCTTCACGTTCGGCAATCCCGGCATGTTTTCCAGCCGCCGGCGCATTTCGAGCATCTCCCGATTGACGCCTCCTCCTCCGTCTCCGTAACCGTAGGAAAGAAGCAATTCTTGGTTCACTTCTTTTTCCTGGTAGCCTTCCCAAGCTCCCTTGACCGTCTTGGGCGTGACCAGCCCGTTATACGTATAGAAGAAGGAATTGGCATCCTCCCAATCGTCCGGCGTCGTTATGAAATGCGTGAGCACTTCGGATCCATCGATCCCCCGCCATTTGAACGTATCGTGCGGCATTCTATTGAATTGGTTCCAGCTGATTTTGGTGGTCATGAACGTATCGAATCCCGACTTGCGCAAGATTTGCGGCAATGCCCAGCTATAGCCGAACACGTCCGGAAGCCATAAATACGTGCTCTCGACGCCGAATTCCTCGCGCATGAAGCGGGTACCGAATAGAAATTGCCGGACCAGAGATTCGCCCGAAGTCAGATTGCAATCGGCTTCGAGCCACATGCCGCCGCCGATTTCCCAGCGCCCTTCCCTCACGCGCTCGCGGATTTGCTCGTAGATATCCGGATAATCCTGTTTGACATAGGCGTACAACTGAGGCTGCGTCTGCAAGAACACGTAGTCGGGGAAACGCTCCATTAACCGAAGAACGGTAGAGAAAGAACGGGCGCATTTTTCCCGCGTATGCTTCAGTCTCCATAACCATGCGACGTCGATATGGGTATGCCCGACGGTCGTCACGGTCACCGGATGACGTTTCTCGAACCGGTTCAGTTCCCCCAGTAACCTTTCGCGGGCTTCATATACGGACTCCCGGTAGTCATCGGAACCGGGATCGGCCCAATCGATCAGCAGAAACGCGCGATCCAGCGCCTTAACGAGGCCCGCGCGATCGGGATGCGAGGCTTCGAGCGCTTGGATCGTCTCGAGCACGGCGCGGCCCGTATAATAGAAATCGTCGATTTTCTCGTCCAGCCAGCAAACCTCGGCCCGATTCACGGCGTGTTTCATTTCGCGCGGCTTACCGCCGCCATCCAAGCCCGACCACAGCCGAATGTCCATTCTGGCCGCCGTTCCGGCCGCTTCTTCCGGCAGGAACACTTCTTGGTGGTTCGAATCCACGCCTTGGTAAGGAGCTCCGTTCCAATAGAGCAACGACTCGAAGCCGTCGTTGTTTCCTCCGCCCGTCTCTCCGAAGTCGAAGCGTCCGAGTACGGTTTTCCCCGTCCACTCCTTCGGAATCTCAACGATTCGGGATAACCATATATAACGATCGCGGCCTTTCCATGTCTCGCCAGTCTTCAATTCGAAGTCCGGCGAACCGATCGGCGGACGAGCGCCCGTTTCTCCCGCCTCGTCTTCGATCGCGGAGAAGCCTCCCATCGGAATCGCGTCGCGATAACGGGTTTCGCTTAATTCCAGAAGCCTCGCTTCCAGCTTCTTTTCCGTGAACAACATCTTATTCCTCATCCTTTTCGTGGGATATCGACTCAAAGCTCCTTCTCGAGCTTCAATAAATGATCCAAACTGGTTGCCAAGCTATCCATCGGGTTGCCGGGGCAATAGTCCTGTTCCACCGCAAACCATTCCACGCCATTCTCCAGTCCCCACTTCAGAATCGGGGCGAAATCGATCAGTCCGGTACCGATTTCGGCGAAGGTTTGCCGACCGTCGGCCGTCATGTCCTTCAGATGTAGGATCGGCATCCTATTCGCGTAATTCCGGATAAAGGAAAGCGGGTCTTGGCCCGCTTTCAGGACCCAATAGGTATCGATCTCGGCGAAGACTGCGGGATCTTCCAGCAAATATTCGAGCGCGATTTTCCCGTCGATCGAAGTATGAAATTCAAAGTCGTGATTATGGTAACCGGCCCGATAGCCCGTACCGGACACTTTGGCGGCGACCCGGAGTAAATCGTTCCTCACGCTGGCATAACCTTCGGGCGTTTGCAGACCGTCCGGCAACGAATGGCAAATAAAATCCTTCGTATCGAATAGGGCCGCTTCTTCAAGCACGGCGTCGAGATCGTTCTTCATACGCTCCAAGCCTACGTGCATGCCGGCCGCCTTTAGGCCGACTTCCTTCATCACCGCCGCGATCTCCCGCGCGGGGTAGCCATGGAGGCCGTCGATTTGAACGGCGGCCCAGCCCATTTTGCTTAAGTCTCTAAGCACGCTTTCGAAATCCTTTTTCGCTTCGTTCCGAACCGTGTACAATTGAGCCGCTAGTCGATGTCTGATCATTAGCCGACGGCCTCCCTTCGCAGATCTAACCAATCCACTTCCGCAGGAGTCAATTCGAGATTCATCGATCGGATCGAGGAATGGAACTCCTCCGGATTTCGCGGGCCGATAATGGCGCAAGTCGGGAAACGCTGATAGAGGACATAGGACAACGCGATTTGGATCGCTGTCACGCCTTTCTCTTCCGCGAGCTTCGCGGCGCGGCGATGCCTTTCCCAGTTGTCGTCGCTATAATAGACCCTGACCATCTCCTCGTCCGACCGGTCGTCGGGCGTAAAGTTGCCGGAGAAAAATCCTCCCGCCTGCGCGGACCACGCCAACAAAGGCATTTGCGTCTTGGCGTGCCACTCGCAGGCTTGCTCGTCCGCGGAAATCGCGCCTGCCCATCTGGCTTCCAGAGGTTTGGCCAAGCTTAGATTCGGGCTGCTGAAGGAGAAGCCCGTCAAGTTGCGGGCGGCAGCGTAATCGTTCGCTTCCTGGATTCGACGATGGGACCAATTCGAAGCTCCGATCGCGCGGATTTTTTTCGCTTGCAGATGCTCGTTCAGCTCTTCCATGATCGGACCGACGGCAACCGTCGGATCGTCCCGGTGAAGAGCGTATAAATCGACGTAATCCGTTCCCAGCCGCTCAAGGCTTTCCGTCAAGTCTTTCCGAATCGCCTGGGGATTCACGCGGGGACCCGGGCTTCCGTCGTCATGGTGAGCGCCCTTCGTCAAGATGACGAGTCGGTCTCTCAGCTTCGTCTCCGCCAGCCACTGGCCGAGCACTAGTTCCTTGCCGCGATACTGATGCGCGGTATCGAACGCGTTGCCTCCGGCTTGAATGTACGCATCCAACATCTGCCGTTGCGGTTCCTCCAGCTTTCTTAAATCCCCGGTACCCATGAATAGACGGGATATCTTTTTGTCGACGCCTTGAATTCGGATGTATTTCACTAGACAGCGCTCCTTGAAAGATCGTTTATTCATCCTCTTTGAACACGGGAGTTAGGCTTATCTCATACCTGAACTCTTTCTCGTTAAGGCGGTAAGCATCAGCCAGCTCCGGTCCGCAGGAATTCGAACCTACTCCGCTCATTTTGTAATCCAGATGGACGATCGTTTCCTCTCTCTTCTTTGCCGGGAGCTCCCAATCATGCTTCGCTTCCGTCAGATGCTCCGGCGAGAAATGGGACGCGTGAAACGAGAACGGTTCAGGCGAGGAGAAACGAAGGCCCATGCCCAACGCGTTGGAGACGATAGCCCATTCCGTGCCGAATCGGGAGCCGTTCTCCTGCGGCATGATGTAATTCTCGAACATCTCGTCCACCGTCGTCAGGAACACGCCTCGTCTTACGCTTTGGCGTTTGTCGATATAACTCTCGTGAGGGCCGAAGCCGCAGTATTCAACTTCTTTCATTCCCCGAGGCATCGTAAGCCGAAGGCCGAATCGCGGAAGATAAGGGTATGGCAATTCCTTCTGAACCTTAACGTCCACCCGAAGCGTAAGCCCTCCGTCGGGACTGACATGCCACGATGATTCCCCGGTCAGGATCGCCGGCTTGCTGTCGGCTCCCAAGGAGAACCGGCTTATCAGCTCGATGCCCCCGTCTTCGGTCCTCGTCCAATCGCAACCGTAAGTTTTCATCGCGGCGCGATCGTAACCTTCCTCGATCCACTTTCGTTTCGCGTACATATCGTTATCCGTCGGCGCCCGCCATATCGAGAATGCCGAGGGCTCCCCCAGCATGTTCACTCCGTTCCTCGATATCCGGTTCAAGGTTCCGAGCTCCAGGTCGAACGAATGACGGAAATCAGCTCCTTCGATGGTCAGCCAGCGACCCGCTTCCTCGGTTCGAATCGCGGCTGCGGGCTTATCGGCGAAGATTGAGCCTATGTTCGGATTGCCGATTCGCCATTCCGATTGGTCGAACGTGATCTCATGCCCGGCCGGAGCCCAACTCGTCTCCGTTTTTAACCAGCAGGAGAAAGTAAGAACATACGTCCCGGCGCTAGCGTCCATGACGGCGCGCGGCAAAGTCAACATACGCGATTCGTGCGGCTTGATGCCTTCCGCGTCTAGCTGGCCTTGTCGAATCAATCGCCCGTCCCGTTCTATTTTCCAGAACACGCCTACGTGGGAGAGATCGATAAAGTCGTACAGGTTCGTGACCTTGATCCGGCCTGCTTGCCGGTCATATTCTTCGAATCGAACGGGAGCCAGCACCTTCTTCAATTCAAGCAGTCCCGTATGGGGCTTTCGGTCCGGAGTAACTAACCCGTCTATGCAGAAATTGCCGTCGTTCGGCGTATCTCCGAAGTCGCCGCCGTAGGCAAAGCAAATCTTCCCGTCGATCGTTTCCGTTCGGATGCCGTGGTCGCTCCACTCCCACACGCATCCGCCCGCGAGCTTCGGATAACGGTAAAAGACGTCCCAATAATCCTTCAAATCTCCCGGTCCGTTGCCCATGGCATGACTATACTCGCACAAGAACAGAGGCTTTCCTTTGTTCTCGTCTTTCGCGTACGCTTCGATCTCTTGAACCGACGCGTACATCCGGCTTTCCAAGTCCAGGCACTCCGTGTTCGGGTTGCCTTTGTAATGCGGGGCCGCCCCTTCGTAATGGATCGGAATTGACGTATCGCGCGCTCTGATCCATTCGGCCATCGCGATATGGTTCGCCTCGTAACCGGACTCGTTGCCGAGCGACCACATGACGACGCACGGGTGATTTTTGTCCCTCTCTACCATCCTGGCCGCGCGCTCCACGAAAGCCGCCCTCCAGTCCGGATTGCGGGATAACGAATGCGAAGAACCTTCCTGATGTTCGTTGCCGATGCCGTGGCATTCGAGGTCCGCTTCGTCCACGACGTAAAATCCGTACTCGTTGCACAAATCCATGAAACGGGAGTCGTTCGGATAATGGGAAGTACGGATCGTATTCACGTTATGTTGTTTCATCATGACGAGATCTTCGATCATATGGGTTACGGGAATCGTCTGGCCTAGCTCCGGGTGGGAATCATGCCGGTTAACGCCCTTGAGCTTGACGGCGCGGCCATTGATCCGGAATTGTCCGTTCTCGATCGTTACTTGTTTGAATCCGACCGGAAACCGCAGTACCTCTTCCCCTCCGCGAAGATAGAGCTCGTAGAGATAAGGCGTCTCCGCGTTCCAGAGCTTCGGATGTTCCGCCTCGAATCGAAGAACGCCCTTCCCGTCGACGACGGTTTCGGCCGCGGCGACGATATGCCCCTCGGCGTCCTTGAGTTCGGCGGCGACGTTCATGCGCCCCGTCGTCTCGATCTCCGTCGTCAGAACGGCCTTGCGGAATCCATCTTCGAACGATTGCTTATTATACGCGTCCCTCATGCGGATCCGATCCCTGGAAAGCATGTACACGTCGCGGAAAATACCCGAATACCGCCACAAGTCCTGATCTTCCAAATACGAACCCGAACACCATTTCAACACAAGTACGGCCAACCTGTTCGTCCCCGTTCTCAGAAGGGAATCCACGTTAAATTCCGCGGGCATGCGGCTGCCTTGGCTGTAACCGGCGAATTGTCCGTTCACCCACAAGTAGAAACACGAATTGACCCCTTCGAACACGATGAAATTCTCTTTATCTTCCCGACGATCGGCGACATGGAACTCCCGAACGTATAGCCCCGCGGGATTGTCGTTGGGAACGAACGGAGGGTCGTTGGGGAAAGGATAATCGATATTCGTATAATGTAACTGATCGTAACCGTTCGTCTGCCAACAGGAGGGAACGATCAAATCGTCCCATGCGCTTACGTCGGCCGAAGTCTCGTAGAAGGGTTCTTCCACGTCTAGAATGCTTTTATGGTATTGGAATTTCCAAACTCCGTTTAACGTTCGATAGAACGGGGAGCGTCCCCGCTTTCCCGACTTCGCCGCACTTTCGTTCGCGTGGGGGATATAGGATGCCCGCGGTAGTTCCCTGTTCACGTGCGGAACGTTCAAGTTCTCCCAATATCGATTCAAGCGGATCATCGATCGTCCTCCGTTCCAAACTCATTCAACTTTTGTTTAATAGTCCTTTATTCATCGTACGGAAGATCAACTCGGCGAATAGACTGTTCGCCCATGCGAACCAAGGCCGCGTATAGTTCTCGGGTTCGTTCGGGTCGAATCCTTCATGCATGTATCCCGTCCCCGCATCCGTCCCCTGCAGCATATCCAGCACCTCGAGGATTTCGCCGTCTTCCTGCGCCGTTAGCGCCTGCATCGCCAACCCGATCGGCCAAATATAACCGGCGGGCGTATGAGGGCTCCCGATCCCTTTGGAGAATTTCCCCTCGTGATAGTATGGATTGTCTTGGCTCAGCACGAACTTGCGCGTATTCCGGTACGTGGCGTCCTCGAAGGTCGTATACCCCAAGTAGGGTATCGAGAGTAGGCTGGGCACATTGGCGTCGTCCATCAAGTTGCGGTTGCCGAAACCGTCCGTCTCGTACGCATAGATCTTGCCGTAGACGGGGTGAATATAGGTGCCGTAAGTTTGTATGCCGTAATCGATCTCTTCCCGAAGAGCTTCCGCGCGTCGAACGGTTTCGGCATCTCCCCATACGTCGGCGGCTATCTCCCCGATATATCGAAGGACTACGACTGCGAACATATTCGAGGGGATATGATACCCGAACGCGCAAGCGTCGTCGCTCGGCCGAAACCCTGACCAAGTCATTCCCGTGTAATTCACGGGCATCCCCATTCGGTTGTTTCGCAGCGTATCGCTCGGAGGACAATCGATCCGTTCGAACCGGTAGGGCGACTGCTCGGCATGCCTTTGTTCGGTTCTCCACAAGTCCATGATCTTATGAACCGCTGCACGGAAGGAATCGTCGAAGACGCCCGCCTTGCCGGTTTCTTTCCAATACAGATAGGCTAGTTGAATGGGATAGCAAAGCGAATCGATTTCGTATTTTCTTTCCCATACCCAAGGATCGAGTTCGGTTAGATCCACGTCGTAACGGTTATCGTTCGCTTCTTCGTTAAAGGCGTTGGCATAAGGATCGATATGAATATAAGCGATCTGGCGGCGAATCAAGCCTTCCAGCAATCGCTGAAGCTCGACATCTTGGGCGGCAAGCGGCAAGTAATGCCTGACTTGCGCGCTGGAGTCTCTTAACCACATCGCCGGTATGTCTCCGGTAATGACGAACGCCGTTTGATCTTCCAGCAGCTTCGTCGTCGTTTCCAGCGTGTTGGGATAACATTTCAAGAACATGCCCAGCAGTTTCGGATGTCCGGCAAGCGCCGACTCCGCTTCTTTCAGCAATTCCGCTACCGACGCGGGAAGTTTCGTCATCGTTCGCTTCTCCCTTCCCCGCCCGTCATGACTGAACGGGCTGATTCATCTGTCGATGACCGTCTATGAATCGTTCGAGTTGTTCGAAAGTCGGCGTGTTCGTGCTCCCGCCATACGCGCTGACCGAAAGCGCCCCGCAGGCGTTCCCGTATCTCATGCTCGTTTCAACGTTCTTGCCCGACAGGAACCCGAACAAATAACCCGCGTTAAAGGAGTCTCCCGCCCCCGTCGTATCGACCGCTTCGACCGAATAACCCGGAACGCGATAAAGAATTCCGTTCTTTACCGCAATGGCCCCGTTTTTGCCCAATTTGACGACGACATGGCCGCCGTAATCGCTCATATATTTCAGACTCTCTTCTACGTTTTCCATGCCGGTATAGTGAAAGCACTCGGTCTCGTTCATCAAGAATACGTCGACGTATGGCATTAATTCGAATACGCCACGGTCCCATTCGCCGGAATCGTCCCATCCCACGTCGCAGGACAACGTGACTCCGTTGTCCTTAAGCGTCTTGACCAGATTTAAGTAAGGATCGTGGTTGCGTTTCCCTTTGTACCCGGTCAAATGCACATGGGCGCCTTGAGAGATTTGACCGATATCCAAGTTATCGAACCGAAGTTCCATGTTGGATCCCCAATAAGTAATAAAGGATCGATCCGAGCCCGGGTTAAAAGCAATCGAGATGCCCGTATTGTGCTCTCGGCTCGTCCGCACCATTCTGGTATCGATACCATATTCGGCAAAACGATCCCGAATATATCGGCCATGGCTATCGTCTCCCAAAACGCCGTTAAATGCGACCCGAGTGCCCAGTTTTGCGAGAGAAATCGCGAATAACGCGGCTCCTCCGCCAACGTGCATCGCAATATTGTCGACAAGAACCTCTTGGCCGGGCTCGGGAACTTGACTTTGCCCGGGCACGACAAGATCGATATTGGCATCGCCTATGACTACGGCATCGAAAATTTTCAAATTGCTCTCCCTCTTCCGGCTTCAATGATGTTAACGCTCGTTGTTGACGTATTTCTTGCAGCTATCGCGAACGACTAGCTCATGCTTCAGAATGACGTCGTCTTTATACGCTGCTCTCTTGCCCGATATGATCTCGAGAAGCTTATCCACCGTTACTTTCCCCATCTCCAAGATCGGTTGCTCCATGGAGGTCAATCGCGGACGAACCTGCTCCGTCAATTGGCTTCCGTCGAATCCGATAACGGATATATCGTCCGGAACCTTTAACCCGTGATCGTGAATACAGTTCATCGCGCCTACCGCCATATCGTCGCTCACCGCGAACACCGCCGTCGGACGGGAAGGACAAGCCAAGATTTCCTTCATCGTCTCGTACCCGCTGCGGGTTTTGTAATCGCCGAATCGGACGTGATCTTCGATTGGCTCGATTCCAAAGTCGGACAAGGCATGAATATAACCGAAATAGCGATTCTGACCCGACGTGACGTCGTTCATGTCGCCCCCGATAAATCCGATGCGCGGATGGCCGAGATCGATCAAATGTCTCGTGGCGTCGTAGGCGGCCGTATAATCGTCGATGATGACGGAAATAAAGGGCTGATCGGCCGGTTTAACGCTCGAAAAGATGATGGGTATTCCCAACTTGCTTATCAATTCGCGAATTTCTTCGTTTATTTTTTCATGCATGACGATAATGCCGTCCACGCGCATTTCTTTGAACACGTTCAAATATTTCAGCTCTTTATCCGTATCCTCGATGATATTGCAAACCAGCAGATTATAGTCGTTCAAGCTTGCGGTTTTCTCGATCGTGCTTAGAATCGTGGAATAGAAACTCGAAGTCACGTCGGGTACGATGACTCCGATGAGATTCGTTTTCTTGCGGACGAGGCTTCTCGCGATATGGCTTGGCGAGTATCCGAGATCGTCTATCGCCTTTTGTACCCTGGCTTTCAGATCGTCCTTCACGTACTTCTCTCCGTTGAGCACCCTCGAGACCGTCGTAACGGAAACTCCCGCATGCTTGGCGACATCTTTAATCTTCGGCGCCATCATCGTCACCCTGCTTTCGTCTTCGCTAAACGTTTAATTTCTAGATTACCTTAACTTTTTACCGCCCCTTCCATAATTCCCGCGATAAATTGTCGGCTTACCATCAGGAAGAAAGCGATCACCGGAAGGGTAGCAAGCAGCGTACCGGTCATGACCATCGAATAATCTCCGGTATGAACCGATTTTAATTGTTGTAACGTTAACATTAAAGTAAATTTTGACGTGTCCGTCAATACGATCAACGGCCACAAGTAATCTTCCCATACGCCCATGAACGTGGAGATGGCCAGGAACGCGAGCGCCGGCCGCAGAATCGGCAACGCGATTCGCCAATACAGCCCGAACTTGGTGCACCCGTCGATGCGTCCCGCTTCAAGCAAATCGTCATGAATCGCCAACGCGTATTGCCTGATCCAGAAAATCCCGAACGCGGTTGCCATTCCCGGAACGATCAAGGCTTTGTAGCTTCCGAGCCATCCGAGTTCTTTAATGATAATGAATTGCGGCACGAGAAGCATTTGCGCCGGAATCATCATCGTAGCCATCATCAGATAGAAGAGCGCTTTGGAGCCGGGGAATTTGAATTTCGAGAACGTGAATCCCGTCAACGAATTGAAAAACAATTGAAGCAGGCAGCTGGCGATCGCGATAAAGAGCGTATTGAACAGTGCGCGATAAAAGTCGATGCTATCCATGACGTTTCGGTAATTCTCCAAGAAGTAGTCCCCGAGCGTCAATTTCGGAGGAAACGCAAAGATCGCGCTCGTTTCATTCGTCGACATGACCACGAGCCAATAAAACGGGAATATCGAGAAGATAACGCCGATTAACAAAAAAGCATGCACGAATATCTTTTTTGCCGTCATGATTTATGCTCCTTTTTGTCAATCGTCCGACTTATTAAAAAGCTTCCAGTTCAACACGGATATCAGTCCGATAATCACGAACAGAACCCAAGATACGGAAGCCGCATAGCCATAGTTCTGATAGACGAAACCTTCCCGGAACATGTAGAGCACGATCGTTTCCGATCCCGGATAAGGCGATTGATTGCCGGCGAGCACTTGAGGTTCCGTGAAAATCTGGAACCCTCCGATCGTGGACATCATGACCGTGAACAAAATGATCGAACGAAGCATCGGCAGCGTGATTTTCGTAAAGCTCTGGAACATCGTCGCCCCGTCCAGATTCGCCGCTTCGTACAAATCCTTCGGGATTCTCTGCAATCCGGACAAATAAATGATGGCATTGTAACCCAAATACCTCCAAGCGATCATGAGCGCAATGACGCTCCGAACGCCGGCGCTAGAGTTAAACCAAGCCACTTTATCCAGCCCGAGTTTCTCAAGCAAGTAGTTGACTAGCCCGTACTCGTTCCCGAACATGGATTGGAAGATGATGACGACCGCGACCATGGCCGTGATGTTCGGAAGAAAATAAGCGATTCTGAAAAAACTTTTGAATTTAACGATCGACAGATTGATCGTATAGGCGATGACCAGGGCGCATGCCAGCATGGGGCCGTTGGCCAACAACCAAATCGCTACGTTATTGATCAACGCTTGCCAGAAATTCGGATCGCTAAACATATAATCGAAGTTGTTCAATCCTACCCATGTCATTTCCCCGATTCCATCCCATTTGTGAAAAGAGAGATAGATCGAGAAGAATATCGGAAACACCGAGAAGATCAGGAACAAGATATAAAATGGAGAAATGAACAAATAAAGAGTTTTGCTCTTGTATATTTCTTTTATAAGGCCTCCCATATGACTCCTCCAAATCATTCGACGAGGCAGGGTACGTATAGCCCCCTGCCGCATCCTCTATTTTATTCCCTTTGATTCGAGAGCGCCGATTAACGCGAAAGCTGACGTTTGATTTGCTCCTGCGCTTCGTTCCAAGCTTTTTCCGAATCTTTTTTCTGGGCGTCTACCGAGCCGATCGCTTTGGTGAGCTCGTTGAATACCATGTCGTCTCTCGTATCCGTATGCGCCACTTTTACGTCCTTTGCCGCATCGCCGAATACGGTGCTCAGATCTTGATTTCCGAAAAATTCGTTCTTGTTGGCCATTTCCGGCGTCGCGTAAATTTCAGGCGTCGACGGGTAGTTGCCGAACTCCTTGTAGCCGACCATCAAGTTTTCGGGGCTTACGAGGAATTTGACGACTTCGTAAGCTTCTTTCGGGTACTTCGTCGATTTCAGGATGCCCATGAACGAGCCGCCCTGATTGCCGACGCCGCCCGGCGGATACGCGATGTTCCATTTCCCTTTCGTGTCCGGCGCCGCGGCGATAACGTCTCCGACCGCCCAAGACGCTCCCGTGAAGGAAGAGATTTTACCGTTGTTCATGGCCGCGTTCTTCTCGGAATCGCTGGCGAACGGGAACGTCAAGCCGGCTTGATAAGCTTTGACCGACGAATCCCAAGCTCCCTTGATGTGCGCTTGATCTCCGATGTATTTTCCGTCTTGATCGAAGAAGGTTTGGCTGCTTTGACCGATCAGGCTTCTGAAAATATCCACGACCGTGGCCGATTGGGATCCGGTTTTGTCTTTCACTTGCTTGAGAAGATTAAAGTAATCGTCCCACGTTTTCACCTGATTTTTGACTTCTTCCGGCGTGCTTGCCACTCCGGCTTCCTTGAACAAATCGCTGCGATAGTAAAGCACGACCGGAGCGACGTCGATCGGCAAGCCGATCAAATATTTATCGTCGGACGACGCGCCCAACTGCCATTTCCAATCCAAGTACTGAGGTTGGATGTCCCGCGCGCCTTGATCGTATAAATTCACGAATTTTTCTTTATAAGTAATCATCGTAGAAATCCAGCTATCCATCGTGACGATGTCCGGACCGCTGCCCCCGCCCGTAATCGTTGTTTTCAGTTTCGTTAGGAAGTCTCCTCCGGACGGGAGCTTTTCCGCTTGAAGGTCGACATTCGGGAATTTCGCCTTGGCCGCCTCGATCGTGGAATCGGAGATCGCGCCGTTCCAGTACCACATCTTCAACGTAATTTTCCCGTTTGCAGCGCTTTCATTTGCACTGCCGCTAGGTCCGGCGTTATTGGCGTTATTGCCGCACGCCGTGATTCCGAGAATGACCGAACAAGAGAGCAAAGCGATAGTCAAGGATTTGAATTTCATTCTAACGTCCCCCCGAATAATGAAATGGTTGTTTAGTACAGTTCTTTGCCAATCTCCCTGCATTAATGCTTGTCATTTCATTAAATCTTTCGATCGAAGCATGCGAAACTTCGTAAGCAAGCACCACCACCTTAAAAGAGGCTTGAAATATTCATGAATCGCCGATTCTGGTATCGATTCCATATTAAAGTTCATTTGTATGGAATCGATACCAGATTTAGGATTGTTCCCCGTTCGTTTTTTTGTCATCCAGAGATTTGCGAAGTAGGAGTCGTTCGTATGGAATCGATACCAGAATGTTGTCTTTGTCATCGCTTTCACTTGAACATGTGCCCAGTATAAACTCCCCATGCCTATTATTGCAATAACCTTTTTTGATAAACGGCCGATTCTTTAAATCAATCCTCGTCTCTTTTTTCGGAATTCTGCCGGCGACGTTCCCGTTTTCTTATGGAATAACCTCGTGAAATAATTATAATCGGCGATGCCGACGGCCTGGGCGATAGCCTGAATCGTTAGATCGGTCAGCCGCTGCTGGCCAACGATAGGGCTGTCTCATTAGGAACAATCCTAATGAGACAGCTCTTTTCCGAATCAGGTTGTCTCTCGCCCACTTGATGCTGTCACCGAGCTGCCGACTTACATCGGATGTGCTCCCGTCACGCGGATAAGCCTGCCGCATCGGATCCCGAAGGATCGACGCGGCAGGCACAGTTCGTCGAATCGTCAACCTATTAGAAGCCGTACACCTTCCATTTTTCGAGTCCCGTCGACACGCCGGCTTTCGCCGTCATATTCAACCGGATTTTGTTCGTCGTTACCGGCGTGAACGTCGTCGTGTTGTATTGATTGCCCAGCACGCCGAGTCCCGAAGGACTGCCAACGTTCACCCAAGCGGTGCCGTTCCAATACTGGATCGAGCAAGAGGCAGGCAAGTCGATTCCCTCGTTGTCGTCGAACCAATAAACGTCCGATTTGGAAATCGTCTTGTTCGAGCTGAAGTCGTATTCCACCCACTGCGTCGTGCCTGGATTGTCCCAGTTTCCGTAAACGGGATGGCCGCGGTCGTTCGAGCTCGTCGGCTCGTACGTGTCGTTCAAGCCGGCCAAGCTCTCCCATGACGAGACGAATGAAGCGAGAGCCGTGCCTTGCGAGGAAATATCCGCGATCGTCGGACCGCCGTACAGGGAAGCGATCTCCGAAGCGCCGAGCGCGCGGTTGTAGATCCGGAAGTCGTCGATCGCGCCGTTAAAGTACGGATCGCCGTATTCCGATCTGCCGATCCAGTTCTGCGTCGTGTTGCCCAGGCTCGACGGGGTCAGCGTCATGCTCGTGTTCGTCGCGACTTGCGCGCCGTCCACGTACAGCGTGCCGGTCGAGCCCGACAGCGTCACCGCGACGTGCTTCCATACGCCCGTAGGGAACGCGGTCGTCGAGCTGATTCGCTGCTCTCCTCCGCTTCCGCCGGTCGTAATCGCGAACCGCAAGCCCGCTGCGCCGGGCTGCGGAGTCAAGAACATGTTGGCCGTCGTGCCGGTGCCGAAATCGAAGATGCGCGTCCAGTTGCTTAAGCTGTTCGCTTTCACCCACGCCGCGATCGTCAGGCTCGTCGTCCCGTTGACGATGCCCGCAGGAAGGCTCGCATAGCCGGTCGAGCCGTTCAGGCTCAAGGCGTTGCCAGCATGACCGGCCACCCAGGAAGTTCCGCCGGTAAGCGTCGCTGTCTTCCCGTTACCGGATGCATCCGCCGCGGCCGTACCGCTCGTCTCGTTGAACAGATAGTTCGCGACTAGCTCATTCGTCGTCGTGCCAAGGTTAATCGTGAAGGATTTGGTGACCGGCGCGCTTCCCGTATCATAGTCGCGCAGCTGAGCGGTGAATGTGTAGCTGTTCTGCGGCGCGGAGGCGGAGATCGTGCCCGTGATCGCGCCGGTGAAACGATTGAGCGTCAGCCCCGGAGGCAGCGAGCCGCTCGTGACGTTCCAGTCGTAGAAAGGTACGCCACCCTTGGCGGCCAGCGTCTGGGAATAGGCCGAGCCTTTCGTTCCGTTCGGCAGCGAAGCGGTAACGATGGATGGCGCGAGGAACGGAGTCAAGTTCCGGTTCAGCTTCCATCCCGCATTCTCCGCCACGAGCAGCGTCAGCTTCGTCAGCATCCATCGTTTCGATGGGAAGTAATGAGTGCGGCCGCCGTTCTGTCCGCTGATCCGATCCCAATATTGCTGTTCGCCAGGGATATGATAGCCGCCGTCGATCGGTACGGGGTAACCCTGGTACGCGACGACATCCGGGTCATTGCCGCCGCTCGCGACATAGGCGGCCATGCCGTCCCATTCTCCGGTGAACACGAGGCCGTGCCCGAATTCGTGCATGATGACCGAATAGATGTCGGTCGCGCAGCTGACGGTGCAAGTCGAGGGATCATTTTGCGTTAAATACCAATTGTCGTCGTTCATGTCGGTTTGCGCCGAGAAATTCGGGAAGAAGTCGAGCACCGCGCCGATCGAGCGGTGAATCGGTCCCGGCGCTTGTACGCCGCCCCGTGTGTGGTATGGGCCGTTGCTCGTGGTCCACCCCGTCGAATGCGGATCGTTCAAGCCGCGGAGGATGACCCATTCGCCGTTATAGGCTTGATTGTTCGTGACGGTAGTGTTGCCGTTAAAATTATCGTTCGGCACGTAGTTCGTTTCCGCGCCGGCCGCGACCGTATCGAAAGGCGCCATGTCGAAGAAGTAGAACCAATCCTTGATCGCCTGTTCGGACGCCGCCTTGATACCCGGATTGCTGAAATAATTCGTGATCGTATCGAAGCGATAATCGAACAGTAGCGGAAAAGTCGTCGCCGCATTTTCGTCCTGATCCGTCACGCGGATCGGGATCGTCTGCGCGTGCGAATTTCCGTTGTTCTCCTGCACGAGCAGCGAGAGCGTATAATTCTCGATGTCGCCGTTGCCGCCGACGCGGTCGGGGTGAATTTCGAGCTTGAAATCCTTCGTTTCGGAAGCGCTGGCGAACGTCAGCGTCTTCGTTGCGCCCGTCGCCGACACCGTGCTCGGCAGGTCCATCATGAGCCGAGACGACCCCTGCGCGTTCAAGTTGATCGTCACCGGATACGAAGCGCTCACCGGCGGTATGACCGTCATTTGAATGTACGGATTGGCTATATACCCTTGCCAATCGACCAGTTCGATTCCATTGCTGTTCAATTCCCTGCCGAACATATCGACGACCGACGCATCGGTCGCGGCTGCGGCGGTTGCCGTGCCGGCCATCCCCTCGCCCGCGATCGGAAAACAGGAAATCAGCAAGATGCAAAGGGCGATCATATACCCTTTTTTCATTATTAAACCTCCCTCATCTTCAAATGGACATTCTTTAGCTGCACGCGACAACGAGAGTTACATACTGTTCACCTCCTCATCGTGCATAAAATAACGCCTGCAGCCAAAGTTACTGCAAGCGCTAAAAGATGTAACTATTACCTTTCTATGCTATCGATGTCTATTATTCAACGATTCTTCTTTCGAAAATATAAGTCGGTTCCATGCCGTCTTTGTTTTGGTTCGATTGTTTTCATACCGAACCCGCTATGCGTTCCGTTCGAAAATCGCCATTTCCGACAGGATTTCTCCTATGATGTCTTCGTAGTCCCGGTCATCGAGCGAAAACAGTTCTTCTCTTTTCCTCCTTGCGTTCCGGTGCAATTCCTTCGCGTCCGTCCATAAAAACACTTTGCGCATGCGCTGCGCGAGCTTCTCCGCATCTCCGCCCCGACGGACATAGCTTTTCATGATTTCGAAATCGCGGATCCCTTTTCGTAGCAGCTTGTAACGGAGAGTCAGCATCGGCTTCCCGTCTCTGCCCGGATATACGAAATTCGTATCGCCTGCCGGAAAAAGCGGGAAATGATAGGAAATCCGTTTCAACGGATCGTTCGGCCAGACCGTATAATTCCAACGCAAAAATCCGTCCAAATTCCATAACCACGCCAGCCAGGGAATGAGCCTGCTTTCCAATAGATGAGAGCTTATGAAGGTGTTAGGATACGCGTTCTCGCAAGCGACGTAATACAATGTTTTCCCTTGCTTATCACGCATCAGGGCCTGAAGCCGATCGAATTCTTGGACGACGCAATCCACGCCGGGCACATGATCCAGGAGCCCTTCCTCTTCGATAAATGCGGCATGGTTGATCGCGACCTTGTATTGGAAGGACGGCGCCATCTCTTGCAACAATTTCAAGCGGTTCCTGAATATTCCGATGTCCGCCGGTTCATCCGCCACGATCCGGACTTTGTCCGCCCATCCCCGTTCGGCGAAGTTCTTCTCCAGCGCGCCGACGTAGCGCTCCAGCTGCCGTTTTTCCCTTATGTACTTGTAGGTCCGGCTGCTTTCGTCGTAGTACCGGATCCGGACGGCATCGCCATGGTCTTGGATCACCCCGCCGTAACCCGCGTCCTCGAGCACCCAAATATTGAGCAACCCGAACACTTCGATTTCCCGATCGATTCCGTATTTCATGCATAGCTCTACATATCGGTTCAAGGATCGGAAGTCGTACGTCCATTCGTCATTCCCGTGATGCGTCACGTTGACGATGTTATATTCGAACAAATTCGCGGGATCGATCCGATCGTAACAGGAAGCTTGCCCCGACCAGGGAATCTCGGACACGACGACGGCGGAGGCTTTTTGCCCGAGATCGGCCAGCGAGGAAACGTAGTTTTCCAGAATCGCGAAATGCGGATCGCTCCAAAGCTCCACGTCGTATTTACGGGCGATATTGGAGCTGTGCTGCCACAAATCCAGATAAAACGAATACTCCGCCGGATCGGTTAACACGACGTCCAACACTTTCATTTCGAAGGTCAGCGTCCGAACCAACGTCTCATCCTCGAACATTCGGTGCCGGTATACGTGAATTTTCGGAAAATATACGCCGGGCTCGACATCGGACCCGAGCTCGGCTTCGATCCAAACCGGCTGAGCTTTTCTTCTCTCTACGTATACGTAAGGCTGCTGCAAGATCATGTCCGATTTCCATTGCCGGTCATCGTCCTCGACGAGCCCGATCAGGCTCGCTTTGATCCGGCCGTTCTTCAGTCCCGGTACTTCGACTTCCACGCGGACAATGTCGATGGGGCCGCGCTCATGGAAACAAGTCTCCCCGTTCACGGATACGAGCATTTCTTCATCGGCGTACACGAGGAGCTGCACCGCGGCCCGATCGTTCCTCGCGCAGATGAGGGAAATTTCCTTTTGCTCGTCAAACGGCACCGAGAATTTGTGATAGGCGCCAAAAACGTACTTATAGCTTTCATGCTCCAGTCCTACGGCTACATTCATACGATCACCTCTAAAATTTGTCATTCTTCCTCTTCAGTATAGTCTTCGGTCGGTTTGCTTTCGTATATCTTTTATCCGCGGGAATATGGATTTTTCGCGCATTTGTGCTACGATTTAATCAAGCTGTTTGAAGCATGCCAACGTAAAGGTGAGGGGTATGAAATTTTCGAGTTTCTATCGGGTGCCGGACGACGATGATCAGGGCTGCAGCGATCCAAGCCATCATTTGATCCTCAATTCGGCGGGGTTCTATCAGTTCGAGGCTTTTTTCCGAATGACGCACCGAAAAGCGGGTCGTAAGGATTTTTATCTTTCCTACAACCTTTCGGGACCTATGACAGTCTACCTCAAAGGACGGGAGCACGTTCTGCGGCCCGGGAGTTTTTTCTGGTATCGGCCTTTCGAAGAGCAGCTATACGGCCATCGCTTGGAAAAGGAATATTTGGCTTACTGGGTTCATTTTACCGGATATGGCGTGGAGGAGCTTCTGAATCAAGTGGGGCTTCTGGAGAATAACGCTTTTTTTGCAGGTTTCGATGATCGGATCGTTTCTCTCTTCGGAGAGATGATGGACGAATTGCGCGACAAGCAAGCCGGCTATGAGTTGGCCTCCTCCTCGCATCTTTCCTACCTGTTTTCCCTCATTTCCCGGCAGCTGGACCGGGAGGTTAACGCAAAGGGCGGTCACGTTCGAAATGAAATCTATGAATCCATCAAATATATTCATCAACACTACGCAGAAGAGATTTACGTGAACCGGCTTGCCGAAATTTCGCATCTCAGCACGGATCGGTATACCGCCTTATTCAAACGCTTAACTGCCACCACCCCGAACCGGTACATTATTCGATTCCGGCTGCAGAGGTCCCGAGAGCTCATGAAGCACACCAGCTTGAATATCCAGCAGATCGCAAACATGGTGGGCTTCGAAGATCAGCTCTACTTCAGCCGGATGTTCAAAAAACATTATCATAAAACCCCGTCCGAATACTTGTCGGACCTTGGCCGGCAATCTTGACCCGCGTGGCTCGATAGCAAAATCGCCCCATTATCGCCATATAACGGCTTGCCGGAAAGGCTCGACAGCATATCGTCCGTCATCTTATCCAGATCGTATGCCGCGTTGAAACCCCATTCTTCTCGCGCCGCCGACGCGTCGATCGCGTCCGGCCACCCGTCCGCGATGGCCTGCCGAAGGGGGTCGATGCGATATTGAAGCTCGAAATCCGGCACGTGCCTGCGGATGCTGGACGCGATCGCTTCCGGATCGACGCTCATAGCCGTAACGTTAAAGGCGTTTCGATGCTTAAGCCGGGATGCGTCCGCTTCCATGAGCTTGATCACCGACTCGACCGCATCCGGCATATACATCATGTCGAGAAAGGTTCCTTTGCCGATATACGACGCGTATTTGCCGGATTTGACGGCGCTGACGTACATGTCCACGGCGAAGTCGGTCGTCCCGCCTCCCGGAGGAGCGGCGTGCGAGATCAATCCGGGGAAGCGAAGTCCCCTCGTGTCGATTCCGTATTTATGAAAAAAGTAATCGCAGAGCAGCTCCCCGGATACTTTACTGATGCCGTACATGGTGGAAGGGCGTTGCAGCGTATCTTGGGGCGTATCTTTTTTGGGCGCGCCCGGTCCGAAGGCGGCGATCGAGCTCGGCGTAAAGAGTTGGCAGCCCAGCGATCTTGAGGCTTCCAACGCGTTCAGTTGTCCTCCCATGTTCAACCGCCATGCGAGCATGGGCTTCGATTCCGCCGTCGCGGACAACAGGGCCGCAAGATGGATGATCGCATCGGCACGGTGGTCTTTGGCCGCTTCATAGAGCGCAAGTCCGTCGGTAACGTCAACCGGCCGGAACGGTCCGGACATCGCCGTCTCGCTTTGATCGTTCCGGATATCTGTCGCCATCACCGCATCATGTCCGTAAAGCCCTCGCAGCCGGTCCGTCAAATCTCGCCCGATCTGGCCGAGCGCGCCGGTCACGAGAATCCGCCTCATGTTTTTTCCTCCTATCGAATCAAGCCGAGCTCCCAGCCCGCTTTCCCGTAGGCAGCGAGCGCGCGGTCCAGCATCTTCGTCGTATGTTCGGCCGTGGGCATATTCCGGACTCTTCCGGTCCCCTTCGGCACGGTCGGGAAGACGATGGCTTTCGCGTATACGCCTTCCTCGTACAATCTCGCGCTGAAGCGTTGGGTTTTTTCCTCGTCTCCGATCATGCAAGGCGTAATCGGCGTTGCGGTGTGGCCCGTCGAGAAGCCAAGCGCCTGAAGTCCTCTCCGCAAATATGCGGCGTTCTCCCAGAGCCGATCCTGCAGCTGCTTGCTTTCTTGCAGGATGCCGATCGCCTCTATGCAAGCCGCGACCGTTCCCGGCGGCAACGCGGTCGAGAAGAGGAAGGGACGGCTTCGCGCTTTGAGCCAATCCACGACTTCCCGCGTTCCCGCCACGTATCCGCCCACCGCGCCGACCGCTTTCGACAACGTGCCGATCTGAAAATCGATCCGGTCGGAAAGCCCGAAATGCTTGACGGTGCCCGCCCCGCCTCCAAGGACCCCGGAACCGTGCGCGTCGTCCACGTAGGTGATCAAATCATAGGATTCCGCGATCTCCGCGATGTCCGGCAGCTTCGCCACGTCGCCGTCCATCGAGAACACGCCGTCCGTGATGGCCATGATTTTCCCGAACGCGCCGGATTCCCTGGCTTCCTTCGCCTTCGTCCGCAAGTCGTCCATGTCGGAATGGCGGTAACGGATCACTTTCGCTTTGGTCAACCGGCAGCCGTCGATAATGGAAGCGTGATTCAGCTCATCCGACAGAATGGCATCGCCTTCGCCCATGACCGCGGAGATCGCCGCCATGTTGCAGTTAAAGCCCGATTGAAAGGCGACGGCGGCTTCGGTTCCTTTGAAGGCGGCCAATTTTTCCTCCAGCTCGACGTGCAAAGCGAGCGTCCCGTTAATGGTGCGAACGGCTCCGCTCCCCACCCCAAACCGAATCGTGGCCTCGACCGCGGCATCCACCAGCCTCTTGTCCGTCGCCAAACCCAAATAGTTGTTGGAAGACAGGTTCACGAACTCCCGGCCTTTCATGCGGATGACCGGTCCGTTCGGACCTTCCAGCGGGTCGATCGTGTTATAGAGCCCCCGGTCCTTCAGTTCGTTCAGCTGGTTCAGCAGAAAAGCGGACAGCGTTTTGCTTGTCATTCGGCTTCCTCGCTCTCTGCCAAAGCAAACCGGAACATCTCTTCGAACAAGACGAAATGGCTATCCAAAATCTCATCCTCCGTCATTTTGTCTCCCGGCTCGTCAAGCCCCATATTGGATTCGAACGTCATGCTCATCCCGCCGCAAGTATGATGGACGGCCGAAGTCAAGTTGAAAGACGGAAACGGGGACTTCTCTTCGTCCGTCTCGGTTTGATCCACTAGGGAGAACGGAAAGCCCCGCCTACGGCAGGCCGCTTCCATTCTCTCGTTGAACGCTTGCTGCTTCCGTTTGACGGACGCAGGCAAATAATGGATCGCCGGAAAATGAATCGGCTCATTCGCTCCTCCGTGCAGCGACACGTGGAAATCGACCGCTTCCAGCTCCGACAGTTCGAGCAGAGCCGCCGTCTCGCGCGCCATGGGATTAAAAAAGTTATCATGCATGAAATTGACCCCGTCATCGTTGAAGTAGGAGCCGAGAAACCCGGAGGCGATCTTGATCGGATGAACCGCCTTGCAGTCGGGCCACGAACAGAGCGTGCCGTCTTTCCAGGTGCCTTGCATGAAGTAAACGAACTTCTCGTATGGCACATCGATCAAGGTATCGACCGGCAGCCTGGACCGACCGTCGGGATTCAGGCAAGGAATGAGAAGCAACCGGAATCGATGAGCGTTGTCCAATAAATAGTCGTGGCGTTTTCCCCGATAATCCTTCCCGGTTTCCAGCAGATGAATAAGGTTCATAATCGCCGCGATGCCCTCAAGCTCCCCGCCGTGAACGCCTCCGACGAGAAGCAGAACGGGTTTGGCGTCTTCGCCTTTACGGGCGTAGTGATCCGGATTTCCCGCGCCGCAAGCCGAGTTATAATTGGCTCTCCGGCCGAAGTCCATCTTCTCTCCGTATTCGGCCAGATGAATGTCGCGGCCGCCGGCCGACGAAGCCAGTATCCTTGCTTTTCCCCTGCTAACCTTCAACAGGCGTTGCTCGATTTCCGACAGCTTGCTTTTCCAGAACGGCGCAACCAAAAGCGGTCCCTCCTTCGCGAAAGTGATGAGGACCGTCCATTATCCTTTTATCGATCCCATCGTAGCGCCTTTGACAAAATGCTTTTGAATGAATGGATATACCAGCATGATCGGCAGCGTGCCGACGAGAATCACCGCGTACTTAAGCGATTCCAATACGATGTTCTTGTCGCCGACGGCGGAACTCGTGGTGGTATCCGAGTATTGACCGATTAGGACGATGTTCCGAATGATAACTTGAAGCGGGAATAAGCTGGCATCCCGAATGAAAATAAGCGCGTAAAAGAAGTTACTCCATATTTGCACGGCATAGAACAAGGAGATCGTTAATATTACGGGCTTCGACAAGGGGAGGATGATTTTTAGCAGGATGCCCAGATCGGACAACCCGTCGATTTTGCCGGACTCCTCGAGATCCCGCGGAATGCCTTGAAAAAACGTGCGCATGATGATCAGGTACCAGGAGGAAACGAGTCCCGGCAGCACCATGGCCCATATCGTATCCAACAAATGATAGCTGCGCACCACGAGGTAAGTCGGGATCAATCCGCCCGAGAACAGCATGGTGAACACGATCAACAGCATGAACGTTTTGCCGAAGACGAGGTTCCTCCTCGATAACGAATAGGCTCCCATCGTCGTGAACGCCAGCGAGAGCGCGGTCCCCAGCACGACGTATAGGAGAGTATTCTTGTAGCCGACCAGAATGCGGCTATCTTGAAAAACGGCGGTATAAGCATCGAAATTGATCCCTTTGGGCCACAAGCCGATCCGATTTCCGACCACGTGATCCGCGGAGCTTATCGAAACCGCTGCCATGTGAACGAAGGGAAACAGCATGGCGCAAGCGAAAATTCCCAGCAGCAGAATGTTAACGACATCGAAAAGACTCGTATGCTTTTTCAATCCGCAAGTTCTCCTTTACCATAGACTTGTTTCCCCATATCTGCGGCTGAGCTTGTTGCTCGCATATACGAGCAGGAATCCTATGATTCCCATGAACAAATCGATAGCCGTGCCGTAGCTGTATCCCCCTTGCAGAATGCCCACCCGGTAGACGTAAGTCGAGATAATGTCCGACGTGTCGTAAGTCGCCGCGTTGGACAATAAGAACACCTTTTCGAAGCCGATTTCCAGAACTTGGCCGATCTGCAGAATGAACATGATGACGACGGTCGTCGCGATACCGGGAAGCGTCACATGCCGGATTTGCTTCATCCTGCCGGCGCCATCCATCTTGGCCGCCTCGTACAACTGAGGATCGATGGTCGTAATGGCCGCCAGAAAAATAATGGAGCCCCAACCCGCCTGCTGCCAGATTTCCGAGCTGACGTAGATCGTCCGAAACCATTCGGATTCCTGCAGGAAGTTGATCGCCGGAAATCCCATCCGTTGAATGGCATGGTTGAGCCAGCCGGTGCTAGGGGACAACAGCATAACGATAATGCTCGATACCACTACGGTGGAAAGGAAGTAAGGCAAGTAACTCACCGACTGCACGAACCGTTTGAAGATCGTACCCCTAAGCTCATTGAGCATAATGGCCAGAAGGATAGGCGCCGGAAAACCGAACAGGAGCTTGTATCCTCCGAGAAGCACCGTATTTTTGATAATGACTAAGGCATCGCGGTTTTCGATGATCAGCTTATAATATTTCAGACCCACCCATGGACTCCCCGCAACGCCTTTGAACAAATTGTAGTCCATGAAAGAGATCGCGATTCCGAACATGGGAACGTACTTGAACAGGATGTAGTAGACCAGCACGGGTGCCAGCAGCAGCAGAAAGATGCGGTCGCGCTTCATTTGCCCTAAGATGGATGGCTTCAAATGCCGGTTCTCCTTCCCGAGAAGATAGGGCTGAACGTCTTCGGGAGTCGTCCAACCCTATCGCGATCTCTTTATTTCATGTTATTTTTGAGCCGATCCAATCCGATTTGGTAGGCGTCAATGAGCTTCTGCGAGCCAAGATTCGTGAGTTCGGCCAGGAAAGCGTCCCATTCCGTCATCGGGGTTTCGCCCAAGATGAATTTGGCGATGGACGTTTCGTAATATTTTCTTACCTGCTCTTCCGTGTTGGCAATGGCGCTTTTTTCTTCGGCGGTCAGAGGCGGCAGGGCGTTGATGACCGGGAACTGGTATTTAGCGGCTTCGGTGAACGCATATTGCTCATTCTCGTTGCTGAGCGATTTCGAAGCTTCGAAATCGGCAACGCCATATGCGCCCGTCGTGAAAATTCCCAGCTCCTTGCGAAGATCGTTCGGCACTTTGTATTGCGGCAGGAATTTGCGTTTGCCGTCCGCGACCGTGTACGTTTCCCCTTCTTTGCCCCAGCTGAGAAGGTCTTTGCCTTCTTCGGAATAGATGAAGTCGAGATAACGCAGCGCGGCATCCAGATTTTTCGTTTTGGAGGATACGGCGAATCCGTATTCTTCAAAGTTGGCATTCGGGATATAGGCATTGCTGCCGGATCCGAGCGGCGGCGCCATGAACTTCAAATGAGCGCCGTTCTGAAGCTGCGAGTTCATGATTTCGATTTGTCCGATGAATTGGATCGTCATGAACGATTGGCCCGTGGTCATGAATTGCGTCCACGCCTTGTAGTCCATCGAGAGCCAGTCCGGCGGAATCAGGCCTTCCTTATGGAACTTGTTCAAATATTCGATCAGTTTCTTAAAGCCCGGATCGGTCACTCCGTGCTTGATCTTGCCGGTATCCTTATCCTCGAAAAATTCCGGATAGACGCCGAACGACGGACCGAAATATTTCAATGTATTGATTCCATGGCGGTAAACGAACGGATAGCTGTCCGGATACAGCTCCTTCAGTTTCTTCGCCGTTTCGTACAGCTCATCCCAGGTTTTCGGCTCCTGGAGCGAATGCTTCGCGAAAATATCGTCCCGGTAAAAAAAGACGGTGTTACTGCCCGCTCCCATGCCGTCATTAAGCACATGGTACATTTCTCCCCCGGGAGACGTCATTCGCGCGGCGACATCCGGTCTGGATTCCAGAAACGCTTTCAGGTTGGGCATTTGGTCCAGATGTTTGGACAAATCCAGGAAAGCGCCTTCCGGCCCGTATTTCTGAGCGTCGGGAGGGAATACGGACATCAAATCCGGCATTTCTCCGGAAGCGATGGCAAGCGCCAATGATTCCGGACCCGTCTTCGTCTCCTGCTTGATCGTGATATTCGTCTTCTCCTTGACCCACTTCCATACGGCCCAATCTTCCTTGACGGGCCAAGCTTCGGAAGTATCCGTCAACAATCGGAGAGTGGCCGCTTCGGGCAACTCTGCCGTCGCCGATGCGCTCGCGCTTGCGCTCGTGCTGGGCGAAGCGGATTGGGTTTGAGCTTCCGATCCGTTATTATTGCCGGAGCACCCCGCAAGCACTGTCGTCAGCAACAGGACTGCCGCCAACAAGGCGAATACCGTAACTCTGTTTCTAATCTTTTTTTTCTGCGACAAATTCAACACACCGTCCCTTTTCGATTTTTGATTCTGCTATGCATGCTTGTCATCAAGGTTCGTGAATTCGCTTTCAAACGCTGCAGCCCCCTTGATACCGCGATCATAAGGCATCAAGGAAACTTCGGTAAATCAACAGAACTGACGAAGCTGCAACTACTTTACGCTTTTCTGATAATAATACCAGCTTTCGCAAAAACGCCTATTCTTCTGTTTCGTTATTGTCCGATTGGTCATGAGGGACCGTGACCGTTACGGAAACGCTGGTCTGGTTGCCCGCGTTGTCCGTTGCCGTGTAGGTGACGGTGTAAATGCGTCCCGTTCCTTCGCCCGATCTTTCGGCTCGCAACCCGAAGGAAACGGCCTCCGTGCCGATATCGGCTTGAATGTCGTCTTCGCTGTCCGGCTCATTGTTCGTGATGGAGGTCAGCACGACCGACGAGATGCGGGAAGTGGCATCTTCCGAATCCAACTCGGCATTCACGGTGACCATCTCATGATTCGCCGGCCAGAGGGACGTGCGGTCCAATTCAACCGTAAGCACCGGCGCCGTCCGGTCGATTTTGAACTCGAATGTCCGAATCTCCTCCGGGTTGCCCGCTTCGTCCGTGCTGCGGTATTCGACCTCGTAGGTCCCGTCCGCGAAATCCGATACGGGTCCGGCATAGGGCAGCCATTCTCCGCCGCTCACCCGATACTCCGTTAGGGCAACGCCCGATCCGACATCCGTTGCCGACAAGGTGAACGCCACATCCGATACATACCAGCCGTTGTCGCCGTCGGGCGCCCCCGGGTTGAGGGATGCCACCGTAACCGGCGAAGTCTTATCGATCTTCACGACAGCCGTTCGCTGAGCTTCCTTATTGCCGGCCAAGTCCGTGCTCCAATACGCAATCTCGTGCTCTCCGTCGGTTGTCAGGGTGACCGTGTTTCCGGTCTGCCGCGGTCCGCCGTCGACCTTGTAGGAGGTGGACGCGACGCCGAAGCCGCCCTCATTGTCGCTTGCGCTCACGGTGACCGTGACGTCCTCCCGGGCCCAGCCGGACGGCGCATCGTCCGTCGTCGTCGGAGCGATCGCGTCGGTCTTCGGTTTGTACATCGTCACGTAATCGAACGTATATTGGCTGGTGAAGCGGTTGGGACGGAAGACGAACGAGTTCAGAGCCGGCAGCGTCGTGTTGCCGTTGTAGAATGACAGTCCACTGATCTTGTATTCGCCCGTTTCTTTATCCAAGGTTGCGGGATAATCCGCCGACCCGGCTAAGTTCTTGAATGCATCCGACTGCATGGAAATGTCGAATTTCTTGTTATCCGTATCCACTTCGAAGCGAAGCGTCATCCATTGTCCTTGCTGAATTTTGAAGTTGGAATTCGGAATTTTGAAGGCCTGGTTGTTCCTCCAGGAGCCTATCGTGCCGTCGGAGAATCCCGTGAACCGGATCACGTCGGTTCCGGAACCGCCGATCATGATCTCAAAGTTCCCGACGTTATGGTTCAGCTTCTCGAATTTGAATCGGGTTTCGATCGTCACCTTCCCGCTCATGGGCGTCGTGATCCGCTGGATGATCGGACTGTTCGCGAATTCGTCCGTCATAACGTAATAATTGTCGATCACCTTCAGCGCTTTGCTGTCCGTACCCGGCAAGAACACGGTCTCGACCGCGGTTTCGACGTCGCCGAATTTCCTCGTCGTAATCGTCCAGTTGTTGCCGCTTTGCGTTTTCCCTAATGTCCAATCGTCGAAGCCGTCATAGTAATCGCCGCCGGCACCCGCTGTCGGCAAAGTCAGCGTGAGCGTCGGCCCCTCCGCGGATTCGTTGCCGACCGCATCCGTCGCCGTCACCTTGAAGGTATACGTTCCTCCCGATGTCAGCCCCGCCGCGTCAAGGGCGTTACCGGCTACCTCCGCGACTTCGACGAAATCAGCCGCCCCCGGATCCTTCCGATACAACGTATAGGAAGCAACCGTGCCGGAATTGTCCGAGGCGATGTCCCACGCGAGCTTAACGGCTTTCGGGAACAAATGCGCGACCCGCAGGACGTCCGACTCGTCCCAAGACGGAGCCGTCATATCCCGCATCGTCACGGATACCGCAGAGCTTGCCGCAGAACGGTTGTCGCTCGTATCCACGGCCCTTACGGTCAAGGAATACGTCTGTCCGGTCGTCAAGCCGGTAACCGTGGCGTTCAGGCTGCCGCCCGGCACGACCGACTTCAGGACGCCGTTCGCGTAGACCGCATATTCCTTCACGCCGGCATTGTCGGTGGAAGGGCTCCACGAGACGGTCGCGGTTTCGTCCGTCTGGGAGACGAGCTGCACATTCGCCGGAACGCCAGGCAATTCCTCGTCGTCCTTGACTTCGATCAAGCCGATCCAGTCCAGGTTCATCGGCCCGAGCGCCGTCCACAGCGTAATGTCGATCGGACCCGCCTCCATGTGCTGGCCCGTCTTGATGCGCGCGCCTCTCCAATTCTCGGGCAGAGTTCCCCAATCGACGGTCGTCGGCGTCTCGAAGTAGTAAGGCCGATCCCCGATCAGGGCAAGCCGGCTCGTGCGCTTGCCGGCCGGCAGATCCCAGCCCGACACGTATTTCAGCACCAGATCATAGGTGCCCGCCTTCGGAACGTTAAGCTGCCATTTGCCCCACGAGCCTTCCGCCACCCAGCTCCCAATGCCGACTCCGCCCGACAGGAAGGGACGGCTCATATACGGGATGAACGGCGGGTCGCCGGCGGAGGCATACGCTTCCGCTTCCTTCCAGACCATCGGGGTCGTTTCCCTCTTCTCGTCCGGATCGGTCCACGTCACCGTCTCCGAAAGTTGGTCCGCGCTGATCTTCGTCAGCTTCACGACCCCGGATTCCCCTCGCAAGATAATGGGAGCGTCGGCCTCGAGATAGACGCTGCGCGGCCTGCCATGCGATGCGAAAATAAATCCGGGCGGCGCTTCCTCCACCTCGTACAAGCCGGACTCGTTCTCGAGATTGCCCCAAGCGACCGGCACTCCTTCCGTGTCGCCGTGCACCTGCAGAGTCACCGTTCCGGACACCCCGTTGATCTCGGTCTGCAGGGTCACGGGATCCATCGGCTGCAGAATCGGAGCCTGATTGAGCTTAAGGGCCCGTTGACTTTTCTCTACCTGAACTTGGAGCGTGCTGCCCGAAACGTTCCAGTGCACGCCGCGCAATGCCATTCCTTCGACCGCGTCGCCGCCCTGGGGAATGTCCAGGCCGCTCTCGTCATCGCGAAGGCGCGTGATGCCCGGCGCATGGATAGCTACCTGCGTATCCGCGGCACTTGACAAGGAGAGCCGGTCTCCGCCGTAAACGATCGTGGCCGGCTGGCTGCTCTCGATTACCGTGACGCCATCTTTCACGGCCTTCGTACCGTCCACCAGCAGCATCGTGTCGCCCTTGACGGCCACGGCGGCTCCGTTGAACCGGATGCTCCCCGCGTCGATTTCGCCGCTGCCGGTTAGCCGGACAAAGACGACGGAACCGTCGGCGAACGAAAGCTTCATGTAATCGCCGTGATTCTCGGTCACCACGTTCTGCGGAGAGGAATCCCGCTTATAGGCTTCCAAAGTGGACACGATCGTCGTCGCGGTCGTCTTGGGCGTGATGAACGCCGCGTGTTCCTGTTCCTCGTTCACGAATCGGCCGCCGGGCTTCCGCTCGACTCCGTTCTGGTCCAGGAACTTGTCTTCGAAGGTGGTCCTCAAGCCGGTCGGAGCATGGAGCCGGACCTTCAAGCCCGCGTTCCCCTTCAGGATCGTCGCGCCGGCGTTGTCCGTGTCGAGATTCAACTCATCATCGGCGTGCAGGCGCCATTCGAACTCGGCACCTGCCGTATTCGCCGATGCCAGTTGATCGATCACCACGAACATCGACGGTCTCACATAGATGACTTTCCGGTCGGCCTTCGAGAGCGCGCCCATATAAGCAGCAGCTGCGTCGCCGCCCGTCGCGTCGAAATCGGGATGCGTGACGAAGCCCGTGATCCGGCCGTCCGCGTCGATGTTGTTGATCGGCTGCCCCTGCTTCCCGTCGAATGTAATCGCGTTAGAAGCAAAGGTCATCTTGCCGTAGTTCTTGTCATGATCCGTGAAGTAATCGTCATAGAAGCCGCTTTCCACGGCCAGCGATTCGCCGAAGGCTTTGACGACGAAGCTGTTCTGGTCCGCATGGCTGTGGTTGTAACTGCCGTACGGACTCGATTTGAAGTACATCGAGACGCGGTCGGGATCGTACAGCTCGGAATGCATGGCGACCAATCCCACGTCCTGGAACCACCGGGAATCCGGCAAATCCACCGGCGGCATGGCCGGCAGATCGGCATCCCCGTAGAAGTAGTTGGCGAGCTCGTCGCCGGGTCCCGTCCCGATCGCTTCCGCGGCCCATTGCATCCGGGGATCGGCATACATCTGAGCCAGCCGGTTATAGATGGTTACGCTGGGGCGATTAGGAGAGTCTTCATGTCCGTCTCCGAATACTCCGCCCGGGCTGCCATGCGGGAAGGCATAGAGCGGATAGAGACCTTCGTTGCGGGAATAGGCTTTGTCATAGAGGTTGAACCCGCCGGCGCTGAGCAGCACGTCCGTGAACTCCTTGCCGAACAAGGAGGACCATTGCCAATATCCCGTCCCCTGCGACCATCCTCCATCTTCTCCACCCCAAGGCGGCATGATATTGATATAGGCGGGAACGACGTCGCGGAACCATTCTTCGGCGGCATCCACATCGTGAAGCATCGCGGTCGCGATAATGCCGATGTAACCGAAATTCGTCCAGCCATGCGAGTCGTACGGGTTCGTCCAGATCGGATGCTCGACGACGACCTTGTCCACCATTGTGGTCGTTCTGGTCTCAACCATGGTTTGCACTTTCCCTCTGTCTTCCTCCGACAGCAAGTCGTAAATCCAGTCGTAAGCGATGGCGGTTTGTAGGGCGATATACCGGTGCACCTGATCGTTGATCTCGTACCTCGTGTCTCCGGTCGGACTCCACGAAGTGATGCCCATCATCCGTCTTTTCGCCTCGTTTCCGTAATCCGGATTGCCGGTTACGAGATAGACGAACGCAGCGTCCAGCATCTTATTGACGGCCGCGTCGGATTCCCTGCGGAGCTTGGTCAAAGCGTCCAGGTAGGCTTGATCGCGGGAACCCGAAGGTTCGAAGGGAAAGTCCGGCTCAGGAGGCAGCTGTTTGCCGAAATTGTCGTTCACCGACTTCAGCTTGGCTTCGTAAATCTTCTTGCCCGTCGTGGTGATGGCTAAGCTCCTGAATTCCTCCAGCGTTCCGTCCGTCGTCCAAATCCGCGGATGATCCGAGGTCACGTTGCCCATGATGTCTTCGACGGGAGGGACGGGGAACGGAACGTTCTGTTCCTCGATACGGAATTTCCGGATCTGGCTCCACTCCGACCAGCCGTCCGCAGGCTTGTAATACTTTACGCGCCAGTACCATGTACCCGCTTCGAAGACATTCGGGAAATTATAAAAGTTCTTCGTCAATGCCTCATTCTCATACACGACCTCCGCTACCGTACTGCTGCGGCTGACTTGCAGATGGTACTGATCCGCCCCGCCGATCGCGGGCCAGTGGAAATCGGGCGGATTCTGCGTCGTGACCAGCGAATCCGCCGGACCGAAGGGCATTTGAAGCCCCGTTAAGGAAGAGGCCGGCCACCCGGGAGCGGCCTCCGCCACGGGCAGCCGGGCAAAGGGAAATCCGCCGAGACTTCCGAACAACAGCACGATCGCCATCGTCCAGGCCAAACTTTTATTCGCCTTCGACTTTCTGCCTATCCACACAAACCATCAGCTCCTTTTCTTTGAATCCGCTTACATTAATTGAATGTCAGGGGAACGCCACCATCATAAAGCAACCTGTATACCCGGTAAATCAACAGAAATGTTCCCGCTGCAACTCCCTTGAGATTTCCTGATAAAAATACCACCTTTCGCAAAAACGCCTAGGAATGCATATCGCATGCGCTACAATGTAATGATCCGCTCTAAGAAAAATCGGAGGCTTTGCCTCCGGTCCTTTTACTTTTGGCGGATTTCCATAATGAAGCAATCATACCCATGTCCCTTGTAACTCTCGGGGTCGACCGATCCGACATCCCCGTTTCTGCCTGCGGCTCTTCGCGAAAATGTACCTTTATCCCTTCCGATCAGGAGGAGAATAGGTGCAGCTTAACTTCCCCTACATCTTTTCCGCGAAATGGTCGAGTAGGCGGGGCCTCTCCTATCATGGATTGCGCCCCCTACCCCTCACAGATCCGTACGTG
>NZ_JBHSMH010000016.1:0-77653 GCF_042655365.1 Cohnella suwonensis
TTCGTAATCTTCCGGCAAATGCCGTCCGCTTCCGAATAACCTCCGCGAATTTCTTCGCTTTGCTTACGCTCAATGTTCAGTTTTCAAAGAACAATTTGTGTTTCGTTTTGTTTCGTTATTTCATTGCCGTTTGAAGCGGCTTAAGTAATATATCACACCCCGCAACAGGATTGCAACCCTTTTTACTCATGGAATTTTCAACCATTTTAATAGTCATTCGTACTAATAGAAAAACCGGCAACTCCGCCAGTGCGGAGCGCCGGTTCTATAGCGATGGCTTAGGCCTCTTAGTGCTCGTCGCGCATGTGCGGGAACAGCAGTACGTCGCGGATCGACGGCGCGTCGGTCAGCAGCATGACCAAACGGTCGACGCCGATGCCCAGACCGCCCGTAGGCGGCATGCCGTATTCGAGCGCGCGGATGAAGTCGTCGTCCATCTCGTGCGCTTCGTCGTTACCCGCTTCCTTCTCGGTCAGTTGCGCTTCGAACCGTTCGCGCTGATCGATCGGATCGTTGAGCTCGGTGAATGCGTTCGCGTGTTCGCGGGCGACGATGAACAATTCGAAGCGGTCCGTGAAGCGCGGATCGGACGCTTTTTTCTTCGCCAAAGGAGAGATCGCCACGGGATGACCCGTCACGAACGTCGGCTGAATGAGCGTATGCTCGCAGAACGTCTCGAAGAACGCATTGACGATGTGACCGAACGACATATGCTTCTCGACCGGTACTTTGTGCTCCTTGGCCAGAGCATGCGCCTCTTCGTCCGTCATTTGAACTTCGAAGTCGACGCCGACGACTTCCCGGATGAGCTGCGTCATCGAGACGCGGCGCCAAGCCGGGGTCAGATCGACCTCTTGCCCTTGATAAGAAATCTTCGTCGTGCCGTGCACTTCCTGCGCGATGTGCGCGATCAGCTGCTCGGTCAAATTCATGATGTCCTCGTAGTCGGCATACGCCTCGTACAGCTCGATCATCGTGAATTCCGGGTTGTGGCGCGTGGAGATGCCCTCGTTGCGGTACACCCGCCCGATCTCGTACACCTTCTCCAAGCCGCCTACGATCAGGCGTTTCAAATGAAGCTCGATGGCGATGCGCATGTACAGCTGCATGTCGAGCGCGTTGTGATGCGTAATGAAAGGACGCGCCGCCGCGCCGCCCGCGATCGAGTGGAGCGTAGGCGTCTCCACTTCCAAGTAACCGCGGCTATCCAAATAACGGCGCATCGATTGAATGATCCGGGAACGGGTAATGAACGTCTTCTGCACATCCGGGTTCACGATCAGATCCACGTACCGCTGACGGTAACGCGTCTCGACGTCCTTCAGGCCGTGGAATTTGTCCGGAAGCGGCAGCAGCGACTTCGTCAACACTTCGAGATCCTTGACCTTGACGGACAGCTCGCCCGTCTTCGTCTTGAAGACGACGCCTTTGACGCCGATCATGTCGCCGATATCGAGCAGGTCGAACGCCTTGTACTTATTCTCCTCGACCGAATCTTGACGGACGTAGATTTGAATTTTGCCGGATAAGTCCTGAAGATTGGCGAAAGACGCTTTGCCCATGCCGCGCTTGGTCATAATGCGGCCGGCCAGGCTGACCTCGACCGCTTTCTCGTCGAGTTCTTCCTTCGTGAAGTCGGAATACTTCGCCGCGAGCTCTCCCGCTTCGTTCGCCCGGGCGAATTTGGTGCCGAACGGGTCGATGCCGAGCGCGCGAAGCTCGTCCAGCTTGTTGCGCCGGATTTGCAGCAATTCCCCTAATTCGATTGTTTCGGTATTTTCCGTGTGGTCCATGATCGTATACTCCTTCGTCTTTCGAGTCTAAACAGAGCAAGCAAAGCTTCCCTAACGCCGGAAGACGTCGGAGAAGCTTTGCGTAGCGAACGGATAGGCGTTAAATATCGATGGTTACATTTTGATATCGACGATTTTGTATTGAATAATGCCCGCAGGAACGCTCACTTCTACCGTCGTGCCTTTTTTCTTGCCGATAATCGCCTTTCCTACAGGGCTTTCGTTCGAAATCTTGTTATTCAACGGGTCGGACTCCGCCGTGCCCACGATCGTATATTCCATCGAATCTCCGAATTCGAGATCTTCCACGACGACGGTGGAGCCGATGCTGACCGTCTCCAGGTCGATCTCTTCGTGGTTGATGATGCGCGCGTTGCGGAGCATCTTCTCCAGGGTGATGACCCGTCCCTCGATGAAAGCTTGCTCGTTCTTCGCGTCTTCGTATTCGGAGTTCTCGCTGATATCGCCGTAACCGATGGCAACCTTAATTCGTTCCGCGACTTCGCGGCGCTTGACGGACTTCAGGTTCTCGAGTTCTTCTTCCAACCGCTTAAGACCGTCTTGGGTCAGAAGCACTTCCTTATCGCTCATCTCACCGATCTCCTGTCATGGGAAAGATTTTCACGGTTGCTAAAACAATATATGGCCTGTCGCCGCCGACATGCCATCTTCGGGTGGTAAAGCCTTGGATTTTCCTGATGTTCGGGCGAATATTGGTTCTGATTATATTTCAAGCCCTCAGAAATGTCAATTCGCGGAAATGCCCATATTGAAACCGCTTCCTGCGAGCAAAAATGCCTTCGGCGTCCTCAAGGTCCTAGTGGACGACCGCTTCTCCCGCCCCCGACGCGTTCTCGGCTTCCTGCCGAAGCAGTTCGTCGACGGTGTTAACGTAATCCTCCAGGACGGAGACGACGCCGGCGCGCGCGGTCAGATCCATGACGGAATTTTTGACTTGCGCGGAGTCCGGCAGGCCTTTCAAATACCAGGCCAAATGCTTGCGCATCTCGCGAACCGCGACGCTTTCGCCCTTCAGATCGATCAACCGGTCCATATGAAGGATCGCGATGCGGATCTTCTCGGCCGGCGTCGGGTCGGCGAGCAGCTCGCCCGTCGTTAAATAATGGACGGTACGGTACAGCATCCACGGGTTGCCTAGGGCGCCGCGGCCGATCATGACGCCGTCGCAGTTCGTATGCTCGAGCAGCTTCTTCGCGTCCTCCGGGGAGAACACGTCGCCGTTGCCGATGACCGGAATGTTCACTGCCTGCTTCACGTCCCGCAAAATATCCCAGTTGGCCTTGCCCGTATACAGCTGTTCCCGCGTGCGTCCGTGCACGCTGACCGCCGCGCCGCCCGCGCGTTCGACCGCTTGCGCGTTCTCGACAGCGTAAATATGCTCGTCGTCCCAGCCGATGCGCATCTTGACCGTTACCGGTTTCTTGGCGGCATCCGCCGCGTAAGACACCATCTCGTATATTTTATTCGGATCGAGCAACCAACGGGCGCCGGCGTCGCACTTCGTCACCTTCGGTACCGGGCACCCCATGTTGATGTCGATAATGTCCGCGTTCGTGTTCTTGTCGACGAACTTGACGGCTTCGACGAGAGATTCCTTGTCGCCGCCGAAGATTTGCAAGCTCAGCGGCTTCTCCCGTTCGTCCACGAACAGCATCTCGAGCGTCCGAGTATTGCCGTGAAGAATCGCTTTGTCGCTGACCATCTCGGCGCAGACGAGTCCGCAGCCGAATTCCTTGGCGATCAGCCGGAACGCCGGATTGCAGACGCCCGCCATCGGCGCGAGCACGACGTTATTGTTCATGGCCACGTTGCCGATCTTAAGCATGGTGTTTCGACTCCTTTCTTAACTCGCCGTCGGCCGGATTCCACGCGGCGTAACGGGCGATGCCTTCTTCCTCAAGCGAGAACGCCGACAGCTCGCGCGCCCAGGGGAAAGGTTTCTCCTCCGGCCACGCGTCGCGAAGCGGCACCAATACGAACGCCCGCTGTCCCATTCTGGGATGCGGGAGCGTAAGTTCCGGAGTGTCCATTGACGTCTCTCCGTGAACGAGCAAGTCCAAATCGATATTCCTCGGTCCCCAACGCACGTCCCTGACGCGCCCCATTTCCTGTTCGATCGCCAGCAGGCGCCTCAACAACTCGACCGGTTCCAGTTCCGTGTTCAGAGCGACCGCCATATTCAGAAAAGAAGGCTGGTCCGTATAGCCGACGGGCGCGGTTTCGTAAGCCGCCGACACGCGGAGAAGCTCGACCCCCGGCTCCACCTGCAGCCTGCGCACCGCTTCCGCGAGCGACTGTTCCCGGTCTCCCAGGTTGGCGCCTAGCGCCACGTATGCTTCCAACACGTGCTCAATCCTCTGCGGGTACGACGTTGCCGTCCGGGTTCCGTTTCCTGCGGAACTCCACGGTCACCCCGTCGAACGTAATGTCGAACGGCGGATTCGGCTTCGTCACCGCCACCGTCGCTTGAATGATACTAGTATACGTACCGAGCAATGCGGATGCAATGTTCTGGCACAACGTCTCGATCAGCTTGACCGGCGGACCTTCCACGATTCCTTTCACGAGGGCGTGGATGTCCGCGTAATTGACGGTGTCCGTCACGTCGTCGCTGGCGGCCGCCTTCCCCAAGTCCATCCGCATGTCGAGATCGACGTAATATTTCTGCCCCAGCTTGTTCTCTTCGGGGTATACGCCATGGTATCCGTAGAAAACCATGCGCTTCAATAACATTCTATCCATCGGTCAAACCCCCGTTCCTGCTTGGCGATACGCGATCGCGTCGGTCATCGCGGCGACTCGCTTCATCTCGGCGACGTCGTGTACCCGGACGATCTGGCAGCCCTGCGCGATGCCGAGCGCGGTCGTCGCCGCCGTTCCTTCGAGCGCTTCCCCGGGCGTTACGCCAAGCGTTCGCTGGATGAACGATTTGCGCGACGTCCCGAGCAGCACCGGATAGCCGAGCGCGACGATATCGCCCAGCCGTCCCATCGCATCCAGGTTCTGCCCGAGATCCTTGGCGAAGCCGATGCCCGGGTCGAGCCAGACGTTCCGCTCTTCCACGCCCGCGTTCCGGGCGATCGCGACGCACTCTTGCAAGTCCCGCAGTAAGTCGGGAATAAAATCGGAGTACTCATGGTCGTTGCGATTATGGGTCAGAACGACGGGACAGCCGAACCGCGCGGACACCGCGGCAAGCTCGGGCTCCCGCTTGAACCCCCACACGTCGTTCACGATATGCGCCCCGGCTTCGAGCGCCGCGCGGGCCGTTTCCGCTTTGTAAGTATCAATGCTTATCGGTAACGCGACATGCTCCCGAATCGCCCGGATGACCGGCACCACGCGGCGAATCTCTTCCTCTTCGGAGACGGGCGCGTAACCCGGGCGCGTGGATTCGCCGCCGACGTCGATGATATCGGCACCGTCATCGGCCATCTGCTTCGCCCTCTCGACGGCGGCGGACACCTCGTCATAGCGGCCCCCGTCGGAGAAGGAATCCGGCGTCGCGTTCAGGATTCCCATCACGAGCGTTCTCACGCCGAGCTCCAGCTTCAAGCCGTCCGTGAATTCATAGGTTCTATGGTAGAAGGTCGGCTTCATCGTTCGTTCCTTTCCGCTTCCGCGCGGTATTCGCGCATAAGGGTACTCGTGATCGGCCCGACGGAACCTTCGCCGCCGGGATGATGCCCGCTTCCCTCGCTATTCTCGATCTTCGCGACCGGCACGATTTCTTGAATAGAATTCGTCAGGAAAGCTTCGTCGGCGGCCAGCAGCTCGTCCCACCCGTACGAGCCTTGCTCCGTCCGGATGCCGAGCCTTGTCGCCAGATCCAGCACGTAGGCCCGGGTAATCCCTTCGAGCAAGCCGGTCGACGCTTCGGGCGTGTACAAGACGCCGTCCGCGATCCAGAACACGTTGCTGACCATTCCCTCGACGATGCGGCCTTCCCGATTCAGGAACAACCCTTCCGTTCCCGCGCCGGCGCCAGAGGCGATTAATTCCCTCTTGCCATTGATATTATTCATATAGTGGAACGATTTTAAACGGACATCGCCTTCCGGGGTGCTGCGCGGCGTCTTCAGCAACCGGATCGTCTTGCCCTTGCGCGAGGACGGTTCGTCCGGGGGGAGCGCCTTGGCATAGACGACCTCGTTCGGCCCGGCATACCCTTCGGGCGGCAGCCCGATATCGCCTTCGCCCGCGGATACCGACCAGCGAATATACCCGTCGGCCAATCCGTTCTCCTTCAATAGAACGGCGACGCGGTCGCGCATCCGCGCGACGTCAGGCTCATAGGCGATGCCTAGCGCCTCGCAGCCCTTCGACAGCCTCTCCGCGTGCTCCGCCAGCAGCCACGGCTCCCCGCCGTACGTCCGGAACGTCTCGAACAACCCCATCCCGTACAAAAAACCGTGATCGAATGCGGAGATCACGGCTTCGGTACGGTCTATCGGTCGTCCGTTATACAGAAACTTCATTCCCTGACGCCCGATTTCTGGCTCAGGAAATTGCGAAGAATGCGAAGCCCGTGGTCCGTCATGATGGACTCCGGATGGAATTGCACGCCTTCCACGATGTACTCCTTGTGCCGTAGGCCCATGATCATGCCGTCTTCCGTCTCGGCGCTGATCTCGAGGCAATCGGGGAGCGTCTCGCGCTTCACAATCAGAGAGTGGTATCGGGTCGCGGTGAACGGGGAAGGCAATCCTTCGAAGATCGTTCGCTCGTCGTGGGAGATTTCCGACGTTTTGCCGTGCATCAGCTCGCCCGCCCGAATGACGTCGCCGCCGAACGCTTGTCCTATCGCTTGATGGCCGAGGCAGACGCCGAAGATCGGAATCTCGCCCTTGAAGCGCTCGAGCAGCGCGAGGCTGACGCCCGCTTCGTTAGGCGTACAAGGTCCCGGGGAGATGAGGATGTGGTCCGGCGCCAGCTTGGCGATGCCGTCCAGATCGATCTCGTCGTTGCGGTAAACTTGAATGTCCTCGCCGAGCTCGCCGAGATATTGTACCAAGTTATACGTAAAGGAATCGTAATTATCGATGACCAGAATCATGAGCGTTTCCCTGCCCTTCCGTTGCTTCGCTATATTGGACCGCTTTCCACAGCGCCTTCGCCTTGTTCAGGGACTCGTAGAATTCCCGCTCCGGCTCGGAGTCGATGACGATGCCCGCGCCCGCTTGGATGTGGCACACGCCGTCCCGAACCGCGATCGTGCGAATAATTATATTAAATTCCATATTCCCGCTATAGTCAATCCATCCGACCGAACCGGTGTACGGTCCCCTGCGCGTCGGCTCGAGCTCCTCGATGATCTCCATCGTACGGATCTTGGGCGCGCCGGTAATCGTTCCTCCCGGGAACACGGCTGCCAATACGTCGAGCGCGTCCTTGCCGCGGGCGATCCGACCTTCTACCTGGGACACGAGGTGCATGACGTGCGAGTACCTCTCGACCGTCATGAGCTCCGGTACCTTCACCGTGCCGTATTCGGAGACGCGGCCGAGATCGTTGCGCTCGAGGTCGACGAGCATGACGTGCTCGGCCCGCTCCTTGTCGCTGGACAGCAGCTCGTCCTCCAGCGCCAAGTCCTCTTCGGGCGTCCGCCCGCGCCGCCGCGTGCCCGCGATCGGGCGGGTCGACAGCTTGCCATCGTCCAGCTTCACGAGCAGTTCGGGGGAGGCGCTGACGAGCGAGAAGTCCGGCGCGCGGAACATTCCCATATAGGGAGACGGATTCACGACGCGAAGCCATTCGTACAGCGTCTCGGGTGCGGCTTCCGTCGGCCGGCTCTGGCGCAAGGACAAGTTCACTTGAAACACGTCCCCTTGCCCGATATACCGCTGAACGCTGCGCACCGCCTCTTGATACGTAGCCTTGCTCATCGAAGTGGACAAGCCGGGCAGGCTCTCCACGTCGATCTGCAGCAGATCGCGCTCCGTCCGTTCGCGCATCGCGCGCTTGCGGGCGGCGCTCGCCTCGCCGCGCCCGTCCGCCAGCCAGCCCGACCACTGGCGCTCCATATCCGCCGACCGCTCCCGCGCGCCGTCATACCGCTTTCGCAGCGAACTCGGCTCTATTCCGCTCCCGACGCGAGCATGGACGGCGATGTACACGGCGCCTTCCTCATGGTCGGCGATCCATAGCTCCTCGAACCGTTGGAAGACGTACTCGGGCATGCCCAAGTCGTCCGCGGCGACGACCGGAAGCCTCTCCAGGCTGCGGACGACGTCGTAGCTCCAATAGCCGATCACGCCGCCGACGCAGTCCGGAACGCCTTCCGGACGAGGACCGCGCCACGGGCGCATCCACTCGCGCAGCACTTGCAGGGGCGAGCCCTCTAGACGGGCGGCCTCTTCCCACGCCGCGCCTTTTGCCGTTTCGGCGAGCAGGCGCGCGCCGGCTTCGTCTCCGACGAGGACCGATGCCGGTCGCAGGCCGACGATCGAGTAGCGACCGCCCTTCCCGCTCTCCAGCAGGCTGGCGTAAGGGGAAGCCTCTTCCCACGCCCGATCCCAGAATGCCGGCAGCACGTCCGGTCCCGTCTTTATTTTCCGCACGTAGGGAAGCAGCGAGTACCCCCCCTCTTCGTTCCACCGTACCCACTGCTCGAATGCCACTTCCACGCGACTGCTCCTCCGACGTTCGTTATCTTTACTATGCAGAATATCACAAAAGGCCGGTTCAAGGAATTTTATATATTGACTCGACATATATCGGACTGATATATTAGCGTCGTTACAAAGTTGGATGGTTATTCCAGTATGTCCAACATCACACTAACCGCCACAGACGGAGGTCGCCGCATGAACAGTCAGGACGTCATTCTAGGCATGCTCATGAAACGTTCCTTAACGGGTTACGAGATCAAGCAAAACTTCGAGAATATTTTCGCCTACTTCTACAGCACCAGTTACGGAACCATCTATCCGATGCTTCACCGGATGGAAGAGGAGGGGTGGATCTCGAAGGAAACCGTGCAACAGGAAGGAAAGCCGAACAAGAACGTCTATACGATCGCGGAGAGCGGCCGGAGCCGGTTCCATGATTATTTGCGCAGTCCCTTGGAATCGGAGACGGTCAAATCGGATTTCCTGATGAGGCTGTTCTTCGGGCATTTGGCGGATACCGGCATGGTCATCGAGTGGCTCCGAACCGCCCTCGCCCAAACGCAAGAGCAGTTGGACGGGTTAAAGAAGATGTATGCCTTGCACCGGGACGGCATGCATCCGGCGCATCTTATCTGCATCGAGATCGGAATCAACGGCTACACGTCCAAGCAGGCGACGCTTCTCGAAGGCTTGGCGCGCATGGAACAACTCCAAAGGGAAGAGTAGGTGTAACATGACCGGAACAGGTTCGAACCGCAATTTGATCATTCTGGCGATGGCGCTCGGGTTGCTGATGGCTTCGCTGGACAATACGATCGTGGCGTCGTGCATTAACAAGATCAGCGAGGACTTCAACGTCTTCGATAAAGTCAGCTGGGTATTCACGGCATATATGCTGGCGGCGACGAGCACGATGCTCGTCTTCGGGAAGATGTCCGATCTGTTCGGACGGAAAATGTTCTACATGATCGGCATCGCCTTGTTTCTGATCGGGTCCGCGCTATGCGGGATCGCCCAGAACGCCGACCAGCTCATCTGGTTCCGCGTCATTCAGGGAATCGGGTCCGGCTCCTTGTTCCCGATCAGCTTCACGATCATCTATACGATCTTTAACGATCCGAAAGACGCTGCCAAAATGTCGGGCGTGTTCGGCGCCATCTTCGGCCTCTCCTCCGTCGCGGGGCCGCAGCTCGGCAGCTTCATCGCGGATCATCTCGGCTGGCGATGGAACTTCTATATTAACGTGCCCATCGGCATCGCCTCCATGCTCGTTCTGATGGTCGCCCTCAAGGAAACGCGTTCGGAGAAAAAACCGAAAATCGACTATCTGGGCACGGCGTTCCTCATCATGACGACCGTAGCCTTGATGCTTGCGCTGGAATGGGGCGGCAAGGATTACGCTTGGAGCTCCTGGCAAGAGATCGGCTTGTTCGCCGCTTCGGCCGTCTTCGGCGCGTTGTTCGTTCTCGTGGAGCTTCGGGCCGCCGAGCCGGTGCTGCCGCTCTCCATCTTCAAGAACAAGATGGTGCTCGGAACGAGCGTCATCTGCTTCTGCCAAGGCGTCATCATGTTCTCGGCGATTACGTATTTGCCGAGCTTCACGGTCGGCGTTCTCGGACACGAGAATTCCAACGGCGTGCTGACGCCGATGATGGCTTCGCTGATCGCCGGGGCGATTCTGTTCGGCTTCCTCCAGGCGAAGTTCGCGTTCCGCACGCTCATGCTGTTCACGATGCTCATGACCGTTATCGTCGCGTCCATGCTGGCGGTCGTCGGAACGGATGCCTCCAGCGCCTACATGATCCTGCTGATGATCCTGCTCGGCATCGGCGCGGTCGGACCGCTCATGAGCGTCGCCCAGAGCGCCATCGCCGCCAACGTCGATCCGAAGTACATCGGCGTCAGCTCTTCCATCGTCGGGTTCTGGCGCAACATCGGCGGCATCATGGGCGCGTCGATCATGGCGACGATCGTCAACAACAACCTGCACCGGTTGATTACGAACGGCGCGACCGAAGTCGGCATCCCGTCCGGCAAGGTCGACGAATTGGCGAATCCGGAGCTGCTCATGCGGGCCGGCGGCCAACTCGATCCGCAGATCCGGGAGTTCCTGCAGGGCGCGCTCGGCACGTCGATCAACCACGGCTTCGTTCTCAGCATTTGCGTCGGCGCCATCGGCCTGTTCACGGCGCTGTTCGTCGGCGCGAGCCGGCTGGATGCCGCCGCGGCGAAGAAGCAACAAGCAGGCGCAGCCCACGCGTAACGAACGAGCCGTTAAGCGTAAACGCACAAGAAGCCCTCGCCGCCATCGGCGAGGGCTTCTTCGTTATTGTATTCGGGTAATGCAGGGAGGCCGATTAGAAGTTCTCCTCCGCGAACTTGCGTTTCTTGCCGGTCAGCATGTAGATGACTGGCACGACGATCAGCGTGAGCAAGGTCGACGTCGTCAATCCGCCGATGACCGTAATCGCCAAACCGCCGGAAATCAAGCTCGTCTCCGTTTGCGACATCGCCAGCGGAACGAGCGCAAGAATGGTCGCGCAAGCGGTCATCAGAATCGGTCTGAGCCGCGTCTTGCTCGCTTCGACGACCGACTCCAGCAGCGGCATGCCGGACTTGGCGTTCTTCTCGACCCGGTCGAGCAGGACGACGGCATTCGTCACGACGATGCCGACGAGCATGAGCATGCCGATCATCGAGCTCATGCTCAGCGTCTGCCCGGTAACGAGCAGCGCCCCGAGCGAGCCCGCCGGCACGAACAATAACGAGGACAGGATGATGAGCGGCGTCCGCAAGCCGCCGAACGTAACGCTCATGACGAGGAATACGAGACCGATGGCAGCCGCCAATGCGATCAGAATGCTTTGGAACCCGCTGTTGATCATTTCGAGTCCGCCGCCGATCTTCATCTCGACGCCGTCCGGCAAGCTGAGGCTTTCGAGATCCTTCTGCACGGTTTGCGTTACGGCAGCGGTATCGGAGCCTTTTACCGTCGCGCTGATCTGCGCATACGTCTTGCCGTTGTCATGGCTCACCGAGACCGGCGCCGTTCTCTCGTTTACTTCGACGACGTCCCGCAGCTGCTTGACTCCCGCGGCGGTCGGGATCGAGATCTCCTCCAGCTGCTCTTTCGACGCAATTTTTCGATCGTACGAGATCGTAATGTCCCAAGCCTTGCCGTCCAACGTATACGTCCCCGCGTCCGCGGGCTTCAGCTGTTCGCCGACCGCCTGCATGACCTGGAAGTACGACAGGTTGGCGTCTTGCCCCGCTTGGTTGATCGTCATCTCCCACTTCGGCGTGACGTCCTTCAGATTGTTCGTTACGTCCTTCAGGTCGGCGCTTTGCTTCATCAGCGCCTCGACCTGGGCGGAAGCCTTCGCCAAAGCGCCCAGATCGGATGCGTAGAGGCTGACGTCGATATTATTGCCGCTAGGAGGCCCGTTGCCGGCTGCTTCCTTCACGTCGACCTTCGACTCGGGAGCAAGCTCTTGGACGGTCGCCGTCAGCGCCTTCGTCGCTTGTTCGATGAGCGGTTCCGTGTCGGTGCCCTCCAAGAAGTTCACGGTGAAATGGGCTTTATTGGCTGTCCCGCCGGTTCCTCCTCCGAACGGACTGCCTCCGCCTTCCCCGCCGATCGTCGCTTGGTAATTGTCGACGCCCGGCATCTCCTTCAAGTAGCTTTCCACTTTCCCTCCGGCCGCGTTCGTCTGTTCAAGACTGCTTCCTGAAGGCAACGCGATATCGATGTCGATCGTTTTGGCCGAGCCTGCCGGAATGAACGAGACTCCGAGCAGCGGAATCGTGGCGAGCGAACCGACGAGAATCGCGACCGCCCCGATCAGTACGACGGCTTTGCGCTTGAGCGCGCCCCGGATGACTTTCTCGTAGAAGCGGACCAACGCTCCTTCGTGGCTGTGCTCTTTGACATTGCGGAAGAACTTCGCCCCTAATACGGGGATGAGCATCATCGCGACGAACAGAGACACGACGATGGCGATGACGACCGAGACGGCGAACGGACGGAAAAACTCGCCGATGATGCCGGAGACGAACGCCAGCGGCAGGAACACGACGATCATCGCGAGCGTCGAGGAGCCGACCGCGCCGATGACCTCTTTGGTCGCCCGGTAAGCGAGCTCCTTGCCTTGGTACTCCTTGCCCTTCTCTTGCCGCCAGCGGAAAATATTCTCGATGACGACGATGCTGTCGTCCACGATCCGCCCGATCGACACCGCGATGCCCCCAAGCGTCATAATGTTCAAGCTGTAGCCCATCTGATCGAGCACCGCGATCGTCGCGAAGATCGAGATCGGCAGCGATAAGATTGAAATGATCGTTGCCCGCACGTTGCGAAGGAACAGGAAGATGATAATGACGCAGAAAAGCGCGCCGTATAAGCCTTCGCGGATCAAGGAGGAAACGGAATCCTCGATTTCCTTTCCTTGGTCCTCGACGACATGGACGTCCATGCCGACGGAGTCCTTGTAGCCTTCCAGCTCGTCCTTGACCGCGTTCGCGACGTCTGCCGTATTCGCGTCTTGATTTTTGACGACGCTGAGAATGAAGCTTTCTTCCCCGTTGAACCGGGAAATCTCGTCTTGCTCGCTTACCGTCGTTACTTTCGCGATATCCGATAGAAGGACCTGCTCCGCGGCTGCCGGGCCGTCTGCCGAATTGCCTCCCGGACTGCCTGCCGCGCCGCCCATCGGATTAGCCGCCGCTTGCCCGCCACCCGGGCTAAGCTTCAATTGCTCGAGCTGCTCGACCGCGTTCATTTTACCGACCAGGCGAATCGGGATCGTATTGTCCTCGCTATTGACGGAGCCCAGCGGCAGCGCATAGTTCTGGGCTTCGATCGCGCTCTGGACGGCACCGATCGAGATGCCCTGCTCGCTTGCCTTCCGTTTGTCCACCACGATATCGAGACGCTCGGATTTCGTGCCCTTCAGCTCGACCGAACTGATCCCGTCGATCTGTCGGAGCTTCGGCAGCACTTCGTTTTCAAGCCGTTGCTGCAGCCCTTCCGGATCGTTCCGCGTCGAGAAGATCGCCGCTTGGTAAATCGGCTGCGACCCGGCGGACAATCGTTGAATCTTGACTTCCGCCTTGTCGGGCAAGTTCACCTTCGCGAGAGCGCCCTCCACCTCCGTCGTGATCTTGTCCATATCCTTGCCGAACGGATATTGCACGAACACCGATGCCATATTCTCCGACGAGGTACTCGTCAGGGAGTCGTAGCCTTTAAGCCCGGTTAGGCTAGCCTCGATCGGCTTCGTGACCTCGGATTCGATCTCTTCGGTCGACGCGCCGGGATAGACCGCTTGAACGAAGACGGCGGGGAAACTAACGTCCGGGAACGTCTGCTGCTTGATCTTAACGCTAGAGTACAGCCCCAACCCCGTAACCAAAATACACAAAATCAATACGGCTACGCCGTTTTTCAAACTGAACCTGCTAAGTGCGCCCATAATCTCTCTCCTCTCGTCTAGTTGCGTGTTCAAAAAGTCCGGTTTTCAGCACCGAGAAGGTTGAAAGAAGCTAGGGAATGAGGATCGGAGCGTAGGCAAACCTACGTGAGAACCGGAAGTTACGGCTGAATTCAAGATTCGAAGCCGAAACAGCATCCCGAATGACTTCGTGATCAAAAGCGGACTTTTTGAACCACCTCTATGAGAGGAGTATACAAAACGTATTTGAACTCAATATGTACGGACGATAACAAATCGCGAGCGGTCGGCTATCGTGCGAAGGAGAGCGGCAGGCTGACGGTGAATTCGGTTCCCTTGCCCGCTACGCTGAACACCGCGATTTCGCCGTTGTGGAGATCGACGATCCGTTTCGCGATGGACAGGCCGAGACCGTTGCCCCGCACCGCCGCGTCCCTCGACTTGTCCGCTTTGTAGAACGGCGTGAAAATAAGGGCGTGATCCTCCTCGGGAATGCCGATGCCGTTATCGGCAATGACGACGCTCGCCGTTTCGCCGCCATGATGAAGGCTGATCCGGATATGCCCGCTTTCCGGCGTGAACTTGATGGCGTTATGGAACAAGTTCGTCCAGACTTGGTTCAACAGGTCCTCGTCCGCGACGATCGTCGTCTCTTCGAGTTCCAATTCGACTCGGAGCGCCTTCGCTTTCCACTGCGGCTCGCAGGCGATCACGACATGGCGGAGCTGCTCGTCCAGCCGGAACTTCCCGGGGTTGAGCGTCGGATGCCCCGTCTGCAGCGAGGACAGCCGCAACAGATTATTGCCCATCCGGGAAAGGCGCTCGCTTTCCTCTTCGATAATCGTCAAGTAATGATTCCTTTTGTCCTCGTCCATTCGCTTGCTCTTGAGCGCCTTCGAGAATCCGGAGATGGACGTGAGCGGCGACTGAAACTCGTGGGATACGTTATTGACGAAGTCGACCCGCATGCGGTCAAGCGCCCCCAGCTCTTCCGCCATGTGGTTAAAGCTGTTCGTCAGCTGGCCGATCTCGTCTTTCCGCTTGGATCGGATCGACACGTTGAAATCGCCGGACGCGAGCTTCCGCGTCGCTCGCGTCAGCCGGTGCAGCGGAAGGACGACGTACCTCGACGCGATCAGAATAAGCACGCTGCCGACGAAGAGCACGATGCCGAGCACCGTCAGCAGAACGTTGCGGAACTGCGCCAGCAAGCCTTCGAGCTTCGGCGCCAAGAACAAAGCGTAAGGCTTGTCTTGAATCCGAAGCGGAAGCCCGATCAGAATGCCGCGAGGTCCGTCGTGCTCCTCGTTATTCCTGGCAATGCCGCCGTTCAGAACCGTCTCGAGCATCTTGTCGTTGGCGAATTCGGGTTCCGAATCATCCAAGGAATAGATCCTAGTCATCGATTCATCGTATAGCTCGACCCGGAAAGCCGGAAATATGACCATTTGTTCCATGTACGCTTTCACTTGATCCGGGGTCGTCGTCTCCAGATTGCGAATGATTTCGCCCCCCGTTCGGACAAGCTCATCCTCGAAAGAGACCTTAATCCGGCTCATGTATAGCCTACCCGAGACCGAGAATCCGACCGCGATGCTGACGATAATGACGACGATAAAAATAAGCACGACGCGTACATAGAGCGACTTAGTCATGGACGACCTCCAGGCGGTAGCCCAAGCCGCGCAACGTCGTGATCCGGAACTCGGATTGGTAGGATCCGAACTTCTCGCGTAGCCGCTTGACGTGCACGTCTACCGTTCTTTCGTCGCCGTCGTAATCCAGCCCCCAGATCTGGTCGATCAGTTGGCTGCGGGTGAACAGTCTGCCCGGCTGGCTGGCGAGCTTGTACAGCAGCTCGAATTCCTTCAGCGGCAACGTCGTCGCTTGCCCGTCCCTGTTATCGACGATCTGGTAGGCGATGCGGTCCAGCGTCAGGCTGCCCAGGTTCGTTTGCTGGGAGACGGCGATGCGATACCTCTTCAGCAGCGCCTTGACTCTCAGCACCATCTCCATCGGATCGAACGGCTTGGTCATGTAATCGTCCGTGCCGAGCTGGAACCCTTTAATCTTCTGGTCGGCCTCGGCTTTGGCGGTAATCATCAGAATCGGAATGTCGCCCTTCTCCCGGATTCTCTTGCACAGCTCCCAGCCGTCCAGCTTCGGCATCATGATGTCCAAGATGACCATGTCGACTGGCTGAGACTGCACGTGCCGCCACGCTTCTTCCCCGTTGACCGCCTCCGCGACGTCGAAGCCTTCGTCCGTCAAATATAAATTCACCAATTCGCGAATGTGCGGATCGTCGTCCACGACGAGCAGGTTGGCCATAACCGATCACCGTTCCCTTCCTAACTGGAATTATGGATGATCCGCGAGTGCGCCGCAAGACTAAGGGGAGTCGGAGAAGGCGGGTTGGCGGAAAAACCGCGGGCGGAGGAACGGAGGAGGTAGATGCGGGGACGGTGGGGCAGAGATGGTACGGCTGTTCGTAATGGGAATTGTCGGCGACTCGCACGCTTGATGGATATATATTTAATCAAGAAAAATCCATTAAAATGAATCAAATATAATGGATTTTTACATTTGGCAACCGTGCCGCTAACTCCCTACAACGCAAAAAGCTTGCCGAGGGATGCTCGGCAAGCTTCAATCCGCCGAAGGCGGACCGAAATGATTAGTTGTCGAAGTTGAACAGAGGCGTGCTCAGGTAACGTTCGCCGTTGGAAGGAACGACCGCGATGACGCGTTTGCCTTCGCCCAGTTCCTTGGCGACTTTGAGAGCCGCGAAGATCGCCGCGCCGGAGGAAATACCGACGAGCAAGCCTTCTTTCTTGGCTACCGTGCGAGCCGTCTCGAACGCTTCTTCGTTCTCGACCGTCAACACTTGATCGTAGATGTCGCGATTCAAGATCTCGGGAATGAAGTTCGCGCCGATGCCTTGGATCTTGTGCGGGCCGGGGCCGCCGCCGGACAACAGCGGGGAAGCCGCAGGCTCGACCGCAACGACTCGGATGCCAGGGAAGTTTTCTTTCAGCACTTCGCCGGCGCCGGAGATCGTGCCGCCCGTGCCGATGCCTGCGACGAACGCGTCAAGCTTGCCGTCGAGGGAGTTGATCGCTTCGACGATTTCCGGACCCGTCGTCTCGCGGTGGATTTTCACGTTCGCTTTGTTCTTGAATTGTTGGGGAAGGAAATAATCCGGGTTCTCTTGAGCGATCTCTTCCGCTTTGCGTACGGCGCCGTTCATGCCTTCGGAACCGGGCGTCAAGACGAGTTCCGCTCCGTAAGCGCGAAGTAGGTTGCGACGCTCCAAGCTCATCGTCTCGGGCATAACGAGAATCGAGCGGTAGCCCTTAGCCGCGGCGACCATCGCCAGGCCGATGCCGGTGTTGCCGCTCGTCGGCTCGACGATCGTGCTGACGCCCGGTTTGATGATGCCGTCTTGCTCGGCGACTTCGATCATGCTGATGGCGATGCGGTCTTTTACGCTGTGTCCCGGATTCTGGTATTCCAGCTTCACGTAGATTTCCGCGCTGCCTTCGGGCACGATGCGGTTCAAGCGTACGAGCGGCGTATCGCCGATCAGTTGAGTGACGTTCTGAACAATCTTAGCCATGGACAATTCCCTCCCAAAATATACGGCCGATGCCGCGATGCGTTAATCCGACTAAATCAGTAGGTATTTATGTTTTCATCTTATCAAAACCGATGGAAGATTGTCAATAGCGACGTTCCAAGGACTGCCAATCCGAACGGCTCATTCCTAATTTCTTAACGCTCGATCTTTGATTTCGGCGCCGTATTTCGCAAGCAGCGACTGTTCGAAATCCTTCGTCGAAGGCGCCTTACCGAGGGCGATCTGACGACGGACGTCTTCGCGAATCTGCTCATCCGATTTCGTCTGAGACAGGCCGCGGCCGTCCACCTTCACAACCGCGTAGCCTTCGTCGAGCGCGATCGGCCCGCCGATGTCCCCGGAGCTTAGCTCCTTCGCCGCCCGCAGCACCTTCTCGGAGACGAACGGGTCGTCTTCCTCGACCCAACCGAGATCGCCGCCCGCGTCCGCGGTAAACTCGTCGAGGGAACGGGTTCTCGCGATTTCGCCGAAATCCGCGCCGTTAGCCAATCGGGCGATCACGTCGTTCGCCTGCTTCTTCGAGTCGACGACGATGAGCATGAGATGATATTGCTTCTTCGGCATCAGTTCCTGTCGGTGCTCGTCCAAATAACCTTCGATCTCTTCCTCCGATACCGTCACGCCTTGTATAATCAGCTTCTCGAGCAGCAGGCGGTAGCGGGCATCTTCCAGCACTTCCTGCGGATTCATGCCGAGCTGTTCCTCCATCTGCCGATAGAAAGCTTCTTCGCTCTCGTAGCCTTGCTTCATCTGGCGAAGCTCCGCGTCCAACTCTTCATCCGACACTTCGATCCGTGAAGAGGCGGATTCTTCTTTCACCGCTTCTTGCAGCATCATCGCCCGCAAAGCCTGAGAGCCGTACGCGGACAACAACCGATCCATCAGCTGTTGCCTCGTGATGACGACGTCCCCGACCGTGGCGACGACGTCGCTTCCGGACTGTCCGGCCCCGCCTTGCGACGACGTCGCGGAAGCGCTCGAGACGGGCGACGTCTCGGCGGGAGAAGCTTCTTGAGACTTGCATCCCGATAACATTGCCAATGTTGCCATTGCCAAGAGGGCAAGCAGTACGAACGGCTCGCGCCGTATCGTCTCCCTCATGCTTCTCATCCCTTTCCAGGTCCGATCTTGATCACGAAGTTTATTCATGGGTGGTTACTCGACGTCGAATCTTGAATGCTGCACGGGACTTCCGGTTCTCACGTAGGTTCGCCTACGCTCCGATCCTCATTCCCGTGCTTCATCCAACCTTCTCGGTGCTGAAGATCGAACAATTTTATCTTTTACAATTAAGCCCGATCCGTCAACCGGTACAGCTCTTCCAGCTGCGCGTCGTCGAACATGTATTTCTCGTTGCAGAAATGACAGTGGAGCTCCGCTTCGCCGTCTTCGTCGATCATGCTGCGCAGCTCTTGCCTGCCAAGCGTAATGAGCACCTTCTCGAACCGCTCGCGCGAGCAATTGCACTTGAAGACGGGCTCGATGCTGTCGTGGATCGTCAAGTCGTCGCCGACTAGAAAACGCAAAATGCCTTCCGGCGTCTCCCCTTGATCCATCAGCGCCGTCACGTGCGGCATCGCCGCGATCGCCCGTTCCAGACGAACGAGCCGGTCCTCGGCCAAGCCCGGCAGCACCTGCACGATGAACCCGCCCGCGTGAACGACGGAATTGTCCGTCTCGACGAGCACCCCGAGCCCGACGCACGAAGGCGTCTGCTCCGAATCCGCGAAATACAGCGTGAAGTCCTCGGCCAACTCGCCCGAAATAATCGGAACGCTGCCCCGGTAAGGCTCGCGCAAGCCGAGATCCTTCGTCACGTGAATGTAGCCGCTGCGTCCGACGACGCCGGCGACGTCCAGCTTCCCTTGGCTGTTGCTCGGAAGATGCACGTGCGGATGATCGACATATCCTCTAACCTCGCCGGTTGCGTTCGCGTCGACGACGATCTGCCCGATCGGTCCGTCGCCTTTTACTTGCACGGTCAGCTTTTCTTTGCCTTTCAGCATGAACCCCATCATCGCCGCGGCGGTCGCCGTTCTACCTAGCGCGGCCGTCGCCGTCGGGAACGTATCCTGTCTCCGCTGAAGCTCTGACACGAGCGCCGTCGTCCTTGCGGCGAACACGCGCAAGCCGCCGTTCCACGCGGTACCCCGTATGATTTCGTCTTTCATTTCCATCCATCCCCTTTCCCAGTTGCCCTGCTGTTCGCATCCCTACCGAAATAACAGCAAATATACATCTATTTCGTCCACCCGGGACGAATTTTCGTCCATTCCCGAAAAATAACTGTATATTTGCATGTATTCCCGCCAGCAGCCCCTGCCAGAGGGAAATACCTGCATTTACGTCGGTTCGTGAAACAGCATTGCTCAAAGAATTCGGCGCCTTGAGCGCCGAAAATAGCTGTCCATTCCGGATAGCCGCAAGCGGGAATCTTGCCTCTATTGTTACCCGTTCCGTTCGTAGACGATGCGTAAGCCTTCCAGCGTCAGCAAAGGATCGACGAGCTCGATCGTTTCCGACTCGACCGCGATGAGCTCCGCCAATCCGCCGGTCGCGATGATCCGCGGCTTTACGTTGAATTCTTTGGCGATTCTTCTCGATATGCCGTCCACTTGCCCGGCGTAGCCGTAGACGATGCCCGCCTGCATGGCCGCGACCGTATTCCGGCCGATAACCGACTTCGGCTTCGCGAGCTCGATGCGAGGTAGCTTCGCCGCCCGCTGGTACAGCGCCTCGGCCGAGATGCCGATGCCCGGTACGATCGCCCCGCCTATGTATGCGCCGGTCGCGTCGATATAATCGAACGTCGTCGCCGTTCCGAAGTCGACGATGACGAGCGGCGTGCCGTATTTCTCGATGCCCGCCACCGCGTTCACGATCCGGTCCGCCCCGACTTCGCGCGGATTCTCGTACCGGATATTCAGTCCCGTCTTGATGCCGGGGCCGACGATCAGCGGTTCTTTGCCGACGTACTTGACGATCAGCCGTTCGAGCGTGCTCATGATCGGCGGCACGACGCTCGACAGAATAACGCCTTCTATTTGTTCCGCCCGGACTCCCGCCAATTGAAATAGGTTCGTCAACAGGATGCCGTATTCGTCCACCGTGGAGGACCGGTTCGTGCTGAGCCGCCAGTGGTGCGTCAATTCCCGTCCTTTGTAGAGACCGAGCACGATATTCGTATTGCCGACATCGAATACCAGAATCATAGCGATGCCGCCCCCTTCTTCTCGTTAAGGTCCAGGCTTATGTCCAGCGCTTGGAACGAGTGGGTGAGTCCGCCGACGGAGATGATGTCGACGCCGCTTCTCGCCACCTCGGCTACCCGTTCCGGACGTATGCCCCCCGAAGCCTCGAGCACGATATGCGGCGCGAGCTCGCGAACGGCCTTAACCGCAACCGCCATATCGTCGGAGCTCATATTGTCGAGCATGACGATATGCGCGCCCGCATGGACCGCTTCCTTCGCCTGCGCAAGCGATTCCGCTTCGACTTCAATCATCATCGTATGCGGGATGCGCGACTTCGCGGCTTGGACGGCCGCGGTGATGCCTCCGGCCGCTTTGATGTGATTATCCTTGATCATGACGGCGTCGTATAGCCCGAAGCGATGATTGAATCCTCCGCCGACGCGAACCGCGTATTTCTCCAACGTACGGTGGCCCGGCGTCGTCTTGCGCGTATCCGCGATACGTACGGGCTGACCCTGCGCCGCCGACGCGTACTCGTTCGTCTTCGTCGCGATGCCGGAAAGCCGCTGCAGCAAATTCAACGCGAGCCGCTCGCCGGTCAGAATGCTGTGCGTCGAGCCTTCCACGACGGCAAGTACCGTGCCCCGCTCGACCCGATCCCCGTCCGCCGCCTGGGCGTCGAACTTCAATCCCGGATCCACGACTTCGAATACGAGCCGTGCCAGCGGAATGCCCGCCAGAACGCCCGATTGCTTGGCGTGGATAATGCCGCGCGAACGGTGGCCCTGAGGAACGATCGCCATCGTCGTCACGTCGCCGGAGCCGATGTCCTCCGCGAGCCATGCGCGAAGCTGCGCTTTCACTGAATCAACCGCCGGCCCTGGAATCGTCCAATCGTTTTCTCGTTCAAACATGTTCGTCGACCCTCTCTGTGCGAATGCCGGATTCCCGATTCAATATCGTATGCTTGCGCCAGTTCTGATCGTCCCTCTGAGGGAAATCTTCCCGGTAATGACCGCCGCGGCTCTCTTCCCGGTTCAGCGCCGCCTCCGTCACGAGCAACGCGCAAGTCAGCAGATTGGCGTATTCCAATTCTTCGCGCTTCGTCAGGTTGAGCTGGAACAGAGGCAATTGCTTCTTCAGATCGTCCAGCCCTTTCTGCAAGCCCGCGCGTTCGCGTCGCAATCCGGTGTAACGAACCATGCCCTTCTGCAGCTTCAGCCGTCTTTCGATGAGCGCGCCCGTCAGTACCGCGTTACGTTCCGCGGCCGGTCCGTTGTCGGCCGTCTTCTTGCCCGGCGACATCTCGTTGATCGCGTTCACGATGCGCTGGCCGAATACGATCGCCTCCGACAACGAGTTGCTCGCCAGCCGGTTCGCCCCGTGGACGCCGGTCGACGATGCTTCGCCGCACGCGAATAGACGGCGGATGCTCGTCTCGCCGTGCAGGTCGGTCTTCACTCCGCCCATCATGTAGTGGGCCGCCGGAGCGACCGGGATCCAGTCCGTCGTCATGTCGAGCCCGTAATTCAGGCAGAATTCGTAGATCGTCGGAAAACGGTGCTTGATCAGCTCCGGCGTCTCGTGCGTAATGTCGATATAGACGTAGGTCGATTTGGTCGATTCCATCTCGCTGACGATCGCTCTCGCGACGACGTCCCTTGGCGCGAGCTCGAGCTGCGGATGGTAATTCTCCATGAATCGTTCCCCGCGAATGTTGCGCAGATACGCCCCTTCTCCCCGTACGGCTTCCGAGATCAAGAACCGCGGAGCTCCGGGATAACACAGCGACGTCGGATGGAACTGGTTGAACTCCATGTCGCGAATGTCCGCTCCCGCCCGGTAAGCCATCGCCACGCCGTCGCCGGTCGCCACTTCCGGATTCGTCGTATAGCGGTACAGCTGACCCGTGCCGCCCGTGCATAGGATGGTCGCGCTTCCGAATACGGCGACTCTCGAGCCGTCCGGCTTCTGCACGAGCGCGCCGCGGCATTCTCCGTCCTCGGTGAGCAGATCGAGCACGAAATGATCGTCCCACAGCTCTAGCGTCGGGTCGGCTTTGACCCTTTCAACCAGCGCACGAACGATCTCGAATCCCGTCGCGTCCCCGTTCGCATGGAGAATGCGACGCTGGCTATGCGCGCCTTCCTTCGTCAAAGCGAACTGGCCGTCTTCTTCGTCGAAGTTGGTGCCGTAACGAATCAGTTCCTGCACACCTTGAGGTCCTTCATGCACAAGAACGTCGACCGCCTCGGCTTCGCAAAGTCCGGCACCGGCGATCAACGTATCTTGCGCGAGGAAATCCGGAGAATCCTCGTCCGATATAACGGCGGCGATACCGCCTTGCGCATAGCGCGTATTGCTGTCGAACAGCGATTTCTTCGTGATCATCAGCACGCGTTTCGTCTCGCTTGCTTTCAAGGCCGTATACAAACCCGCGATGCCGGCGCCGATGACGATGACGTCGGTCTCTATGCGGGGAAGCTTGTCCAGATCAAAATCGACAACGTAACGTGGAATCATGAGTAATTAGGTCCCCTACTCCAACAAGAGAGTAGCGCACGCTACTCGGGTCAATTACTTGACCAGCAGCATGCGCTCCAGCGATAAACGTGCTTTGTCCGCGACGTCCTGCGGCACGTAGATTTGCGGTTGCATCGTCTCGAGACACTTGACGACCTTCTTCAGATTATTGACTTTCATGTTCGGGCAGACAAGGAACTTCGACGCGAAATGGAACGTCTTGTCCGGGCTGTCCAGACGAAGCTGGTAACCGGTACCGTCTTCGGTGCCGACGATGAATTCCTTATGGTCGGATTCCCGGCAATATTTCAAGATCGCCGTCGTGCTGCCGACGAAATCCGCCATCCCGACGACTTCCGGACGGCATTCCGGGTGAACGACGAACCGCGCGTTCGGGTGCTTCGCCCGCATCTCCTCGACGTCTTTGATCGTCAGCATGTCGTGGGTGTTGCAGTAGCCTTCCCAGATGATCATATTCTTGTCGGTGAATTGTTGGACGTAATGGCCCAGGTTCTTGTCCGGACACCAGATGATCTCGTCGGAATCGACCGAATTGACGACTTTGACCGCGTTCGCGGACGTGCAACAAATATCGGTTTCCGCTTTGACATCGGCGGAGGAGTTAATGTAGGTAACGACTTTGGCGTTAGGATGCTTCGCTTTGAGCTCGCGCAAGCCGATCGGATTGACCATGTCCGCCATCGGGCATCCGGCCCGTTCGTCCGGTACGAGCACCGTCTTGTTCGGCGCCAGGATCTTGGCGCTTTCCCCCATGAAATGAACGCCGCAGAATACGATGACGTCCGCGTCGGTCGAAGCCGCCTTCTGGGCGAGCAGGAACGAGTCCCCCCGGAAATCGGCAACCTCCTGTATTTCATCGCGCTGATAATAATGCGCGAGTATGATGGCGTTCCGTTCTTTCTTCAGCTGCATCAGCCGCTCGCGCAATTCGCGGTTCTGTTCCGCTTTGCGCTCCAGAGCTAAAGCCTCCATAACGTTCCCCTCCCTATGCTGTCCGGCTGTCCGGCTGTCCGGCTGTCCGGCTGTCCGGCTGTCCGGCTGTCCGGCTGTCCGGCTGTCCGGCTGTCCGGCTGTCCGGCTGTCCGGCTGTCCGATTAGATTGTGAATGAATGCACAAACATGGCGAGAATGCTTTCTTTATTGTAGACGAAAAGGACTTCGTTCATTAACACTTAATTTACACGTGCCGGATAGGGCTGTCAATTCAAATAGACGCCATTATAAGCCCTTTTTCGGCGTTTATCGCCCGCATGGCAAACGGGGTGTCCCCTATGCGCCCTTCCGCGCGGGAACACCCCGTTTTAGGTGTGACTACGTTTATTTGTTCTCGTCCGGTTCTTCGTCCTTACGCAATTCCGGCGTCGGAGGAAGCGGTTCGTCTTCGCGGGTCTGGATGCGCACTTTTACGCCGCCCAGCACGTCAACGATCGGTTCTACCTTCGACTCTTCGCCGGCGGATCCGGAACCCGAGCCTTCCGCGACTTCGATCGTGCCCTTCTCGATAAGCGACTTGATTTGGTCGAGATCGAGCGTCTCTTCGTCGAGCAGCGTCTTGGCGATGAGGTGCATCTCCGCGCTCTTCTCGTTCAGCAGCTTCTTCGCGCGATCGTAGCAATCGCGCGTAATGCTCTGCATCTCTTGGTCGATCTCGTAAGCGATCGCGTCGGAGTAGTTCTGCTCGTGGCCGATGTCGCGTCCGAGGAACACTTGGCCTTGAGAGCTGCCGAACTGCATCGTGCCGAGCTTGTCGCTCATCCCGTATTCCATGATCATGGCGCGCACGATGCTTGTTGCGGACTTGAAGTCGCTATAAGCTCCGGTGCCGATCTCGCCGATGAAGATTTCTTCCGCCGCGCGGCCGGCGAGAAGGCCCGTTACTTTATCGAGCAGCTCTTGCTTCGTGACGAGCATCCGGTCTTCCTTCGGCAACATGATGACGTATCCGCCCGCGCGTCCACGCGGAATGATCGTAACCTTGTGAACCGTGTCCGCGTGCTCGAGGAAGAATCCGGCGATCGTGTGGCCCGCTTCGTGATAAGCGACGATGCGCTTCTCGCGGTCGCTGATGACTCGGCTCTTCTTCTCCGTGCCGACGACGACGCGGTCGATCGCTTCGTCGACTTCCTGCATCGCGATGTCTTTCTTGTTGCGACGGGCGGCGAGGAGCGCCGCTTCGTTCAGCAAGTTCTCCAGATCGGCGCCGGTGAAGCCGGTCGTCCGCTTGGCGATCGTGCCGAGACGCACGTCTTTGTTAAGCGGCTTGTTGCGCGCGTGAACTTTCAGTACCGCTTCGCGGCCTTTGACGTCCGGACGGTCGACCGTGATCTGACGATCGAAACGGCCCGGGCGAAGCAGAGCCGGGTCGAGGATGTCCGGGCGGTTCGTCGCGGCGACGATGATGATGCCTTCGTTCGCGCCGAAGCCGTCCATCTCGACGAGCAATTGGTTGAGCGTCTGTTCGCGCTCGTCGTGACCGCCGCCGAGGCCCGCGCCGCGTTGACGACCGACGGCGTCGATCTCGTCGATGAAGATGATGCAAGGAGAATTCTTCTTCGCGTTCTCGAACAAGTCGCGGACGCGGGATGCGCCGACGCCGACGAACATCTCGACGAAGTCGGAACCGGAGATCGTGAAGAACGGTACGCCCGCTTCGCCCGCAACGGCGCGAGCAAGCAACGTCTTACCGGTACCCGGAGGGCCGACGAGCAGAACGCCCTTCGGAATGCGGGCGCCGAGAGCGGCGAATTTGCGCGGATCTTTCAGGAACTCGACGACTTCGACCAGTTCCTGTTTCTCTTCGTCCGCGCCGGCCACGTCTTCGAACGTGACCCGCTTTTTCTCTTCATTATAAAGGCGCGCGCGGCTCTTGCCGAAATTCATCACTTTACCGCCGCCGCCCTGCGCCTGATTGATCAGGAAGAAGAACAGAACGAACATGATAATGAACGGAATGATGGAGGTCAAGAACGTGAGCCAGAAGTTTTGTCCCGGCGTCTTTTTCAATTTGTATTCGAAGCCTTTTTCCTTGCTCCAGTCTTCGAATTGGCCCGTCGTGCGTTCCGAGATCGGCGCGCGGCCCGAGAACAATTCGCCCTTCTCTTCGGAAGACTTCGGATTAAGCTCGCCGGAGACGAGATACGTGCCGTTCTGGAGCTGCAACGTAATCGACTTCACGTTGCCTTGCTGAACCACTTTCACGATTTCGCTGTAGCTAAGTTCTTTGGTCGTTTCGTTCTTTCCGATGAAGAACTGAACGATTCCGACCGTCACCAAGAAGATGAGTAAGTAGAAACCTGTATTCCGGATGAACCGATTCATCCCCGACCTCCTCTCGACAAGCTTTTCATTATTTTACCATAGCCTGTCTTGGCATCACAATCATCGCGCCCGACCCGATGAACCGGGGCGTCTAGCTCGTATACACTTCGGGTTTCAGTACGCCGACGTAAGGCAGGTTGCGGTACCTCTCCGCGTAATCGAGGCCGTATCCCACGACGAAAGCGTCCGGAATGGTGAAGCCCGTATAGTCCGCGTTCAAGTCGACCGTACGGCGGCCCGGCTTGTCGAACAGCGCCACGACGTTGACGGACAGCGCGTTGCGGCGCTCCAGCACGTCGATCAGGTAGCTTAAGGTGAGCCCGCTGTCGATAATATCTTCTACGATCAGTACGTCGCGTCCTTCGACGGAAGCGTCCAAATCTTTAATGATCTTGACTTCTCCGGACGATCTCGTCGAATTGCCATAGCTCGATACGGCCATGAAATCCAATTCGATCGGAATCGTAATGTTCTTGGACAAGTCCGCCATAAAAATAAAAGCGCCCTTCAGTACGCAAATGACGAGCGGATTGCGCCCCTCGTATTCGCGGCTGAGCGAAGCCCCCAGCTCCTGTACCTTCTGCTGTATTACTTCCTCCGAGTATAGAACTTCTTGAATGTCGTTGTGCAAAGAAGGTACCTCCCAGTGAGATTATTACACGGTATGATGGCATGACACCGATCATGCAAGCTTATCATCGCGTTCGAACGGTTTAATGTCCGAACGGCCGCTTACGTTTTCCGATCTTCGGCGTACGCGATTCGCAAAGTCGCGGCCGTAGCCTCCGTTACGAGCGCATGTCCGGACCTTCGAAGCCCGGGAATCCACAGAACCCGTCCGTCTCCGTTCGCCAAGATAGGCACAAGATCGCGGAGAGAACGCGGTACTTTCGCATCGACGAACATATCTTGCACTTTTTTGGTGCCGTTTAGTCCGTACGGTTGCATCAGATCGCCCGGCAATCGGCTTCTGACCGTCAGCGGAAACGCCAGCTCGCCGAAGTCGAACCGCGCTTCGTTGCGGTCCGCCTTGCCGCCGGGAACCGATCCCCGAAGCAGCTCCAGCTCGAACCGGCCTCCCGTCTCGCCGATGTTCAATTCGTCCATGCCGTCGGTTACCGCATACGCAAAATGAAAAGGAATCGACTCCGGATGCCCGGGGCCAATATAACTTTCCTCATATTCCCTTCGCAGCACCCATCCGTTCCCGAGATCCAACCGGATCGACGTCGGACGATGTTGCGTCATGGCCTCCGCGAGCTCCTCTATTCTAAGGAAATCCAGCATTTGGCGCGGGTTTGAAGAACAGTTTAATATTAATTTAATCAATCTGCGTTGTAAAGCGACGTGAAGGCCGCGGAACCAACGTCGCTCTAGCCGAAACCCCTGTCCCGACGGCCGAACTCCTTCTCGGAAAGCTTGCATGGCCCGGTGCTCCATATAATCGTCGTCCGCTTGCGCCGAATCCGCCAATCTGACCAACGATTCCTTGAGGCGAGGATTGTAACGTTCCAGCTCCGGGATCAGGTCGTGGCGCATGGCGTTGCGGAAGTAGTGACGGTCGGCGTTGCTGCTGTCTACCGCGTAGGGCACCCCGTTTCGCTTACAATAATCCAGAAGCTCACATTTGCTTATACGCAGAAGAGGGCGAATCCGTTCCAAGCCGTTTTCGGTGCGTCTTGGATGAATGCCGGCGAGCCCGCTCACGGCCGTTCCCCGGATGACCCTCATGAGTACCGTCTCCGCTTGGTCGTCCGCATGGTGTCCGGTGACGAGATGGCGGATGCCGTGCTTCCGGGCGACCTCTTCGAGAAAAGCGTACCGCCGTTCCCTCGACGCGGACTGCGCGTTCCGCCCCGTCTCCTCGAGGTACGCCGGCATTCCGAGTTCTACCGATTCGAAGGAGAGTCCCCATTCCTGCGCGACGCGGGCGACCAACTCCGCCTCCGCGTCCGATTCGGCGCCCCGGAATTGATGGTTCGCGTGGGCGACGACGATCGTCAAGGGCGTCGTCTCCGACATCGTCTTCAGCAAGCGGAGCAGCGCCATCGAGTCGGGACCGCCGGACACGGCGGCGACGACCGCGCCGCCTTCTTGCCACCAGCCGTCCTCCCGGGCCCGCGCCATCACTTCGTCTGTCCAATCCCTCTGCGGACGCACGCCCATCGCTCCTTCGTCTCTTCTTTATTGAAGCATCCAGATCGCCGCCGCGAATAAGCTGAGCACGATCGCTCCGCCGAGCAGGCCGGCCATCCAGCCCGGCACGCTGTCGCCCTGCTTCGCCGCCCCGCCCTTCGATCGGAACGATTCCCTCCAATAAGAGGAAGCGTCCTTGGCGGATTCGAATTTCCCTGCGAACGCCTTGTCCATCCAACCTTCGAGAGGCTTTAGTTGGGCATGCGTACGCACGAGCTTCATGAGCTCGCGCGGATGGCGATTCTGCGGAATGAGCGTGCGGGTCAATTGCTTCAGTCTCTTGCCGTCCAGCGCATGCAGCCATAGGACGGCGACCCCGAACAGATCGTAAGCCGGATCGGCCGTCCGGCTTCCCGCGGACCAATAACCGCGATCGTATATTTCGGTGAACTGTCGCACGCTTCGGCCGAACGCCGACGCTCCGCCGTAATCGACGAGTTCGACGCGGCCGTAATCGCCGATCAGCACGTTGTCGCTTTTGACGTCGCCGAACGCCCATCCCGCCTCGTGCAGCCGGGATAACCGCTCCAGCAATCGGTAACCGATGACGCCGAGCCACTGCGGGCCGTTCTTGCGCAGGAATTCGGCCGCCGGAATGCCCGGCACGTAACGCATCGCGTAGAACGGCACGGTCTTCCCTTCCAGTACCGCGTCGTCCACGTCGAGCAGGAAGGGCGGCCGAGCTTTGTCCGATCGATCGAGCGAAGCGAGAATGTTGGCCTCTCCTTGCAACTCCGCGGCTTCCAGGCCAAGCTTGACCGCGCAGCTTCCCCGCCCGCCGGGCAAGGAAGAAGCCAAATACACTTGGCCGTTCGAGCCTAAGCCGAGCAAGCGTTCGAGCCGGTATTTCCTGCCGTTCCAGTTGCCGATCAGCTCGGTCCCCTTCGGAAGAGGCAACCGTTCGTTAGACGACGTAGTCACTCCGCACCTCGTTCGATGTTCCCCGCGTCGCTTGTATCGGCGTTTCCGTCAGGTCCGTTTTGCTTATTTTACCACAAGTCGTCCTTATAAACTCAACGACCTCCAGCAGCGCGGGCCCCGTCGGCGTCGTCCCCTTCATCCGGATGCGCCCGAAGAGCGAGCCGAGCCTGGACGGATCGCTCGTCCAGCCGGCATCCATGACGCACGGCGAGTACTGGCTATCCCCCGGAAAATGGAACACCGACACTTGGCTCCGTCCCGAACGGGCTTGCAAGCTAAGCGACAAATCGCGCACCGCTTCTTCCACGGAGAGCAGCTTCGGCTTCATGCTGGCGCTGGCGTCGATAAGCAGCGCCACGGAAAGCGCGGTCGTCTCCTCCATCTCCTCCATCACCTTGACGACTTCCGCGCGCTTCTGCGGAGGGAGCGCGCCGACGTCGCCCACGCCGAACACCTCGCGCAGCTCGCGGTTGACCGCCTGCCGGATCGTGCCGGCGACCGTCTGGCGCGTCATCATCTGCACCGTCCGCGCCAATTGGCGGCTCGTCACGATGCGGCTGATGCCGCCTCCCGCGCGGGCGATCTCGGCGATCTCCGTCGCGCCGTATTCGCCGATCGCGCCTTCGTCGACGACGCCGGCGACGTTCACGGTAATGCCTTCCGCGAACGCTTGGGCCGCGGCGACGACCGGGCTATCGCCCACGTTCGAACCTCCGTCGGTTATGAGTAAAATTTGCTTCATTAGGGCCACTCTCCTTAAGATGTAGTTCAAAAAGCCCGATTTTGATCACGAAGCGATTCAGGATGTTTATTCGGCGTCGAATCTTGAATGCTGCACGGGACTTCCGGTTCTCACGTAGGTTTGCCTACGCTCCGATCCTCATTCCCTAGCTTCTTTCAACCTTCTCGGTGCTGAAAACCGGGCTTTTTGAACCTTTAATTGATGAGGTAGTTCAAAAAACCCGATTTTGATCACGAAGCGATTCAGGATGTTTATTCGGCGTCGAATCTTGAATGCTGCACGGGACTTCCGGTTCTCGCGTAGGTTTGCCTACGCTCCGATCCTCATTCCCTAGCTTCTTTCAACCTTCTCGGTGCTGAAAACCGGGCTTTTTGAACATGCGCTTGAATAATTGGCTTCTCGTTAGGTGTCTAGCATCTATTAAGAGTGTCGCCAACGATTGGGAGATTTATCCTTAGGGCGGGGAAGGGGAGGAACTGCGGCCATCAGGGCCGTCGCACCTTGCGCAAGGTGCAGCCATCTCGCGTTTAAATCCGCGTACGCAAGTTTCCGCTCCCGCCGGCTACCCCCGGCTCGCTTCAACTTCACGAGCGCCGTATAGTTGAATGGCTCTTCCCGAGCCATAGCGGCAATAGTTTCCGTTATTCACCGAGTTTCGGCTCGGTTTCGCATCATAGAGGAAGCTTTTCCGCTATTCTCCGCCGAATGTCCGACATCGGACGCGATGTGCAGATTTAACGGAATAAGCATCCGTTATCCCCTCCGCATGCCGCTCTCCAAGTCGGAATAACGGAAAGAGTTTCCGTTATCATTCACGCGACTCCGGTGCCTGCACGCCGCCCCTCCCTTCTCCCGGACAAATAACGTTATCGCATAGCGCTATTCCGCCGAAAGTCGCCCAATTCTCGCGAATAACGCTCTGCGATAACGCTATTGCAGCGCCGATCTGGAATTTAGCCTATATCCGCGCACGATAGAGTGATGGCATCACTTTAATCCATAATTGTCTTACCACTTCCCTACAAATAGAGTGATGCTATCACTCTAATGCTCGTCGCATACCGCTCACCGCTCGAAACTATAAATTCTGAATAACTAATAAACAGGTGGAATTTCATCCAATTCCTACGGTGCCCGGCTTCTCCTATTTCTAATAAAATAGGAGAATCATTCATTTCCCAACATCATCCAAACGGAGGACGCCATGAGCTTTATCGAAGCATCGCAATTGACCAAGGTGTTCCGGCACGATATCAAAGAACCGGGACTGATCGGCGCGGCGAAACATTTGTTCACGCAGAAACACGTAAACAAGACCGCCGTCGATCATATCGACCTTCGCATCGAAGAGGGGGAAGCCGTCGCCTACGTGGGGCCGAACGGCGCAGGCAAATCGACGACGATCAAGATGATGTCCGGCATTCTCGTTCCGACGTCGGGATCGGTTAAAGTGGCCGGAATCCTCCCTTACAAAAACAGAATCGAGAACGCGAAGATCATCGGCGCGGTGTTCGGACAGCGAACGCAGCTCTGGTGGGACATCCCGATCCAGGAATCGTTCTCCCTGCTGAAAGACATCTATGCCATACCCGATTCGGTATACCGGAAAAATATGCAGGATTTCACCGAGATGCTTCAGTTGGACGAAATCCTCCATCTGTCCGCGCGCAAGCTATCCCTTGGCCAGCGAATGCGCGCCGATCTGGCGGCCGCCCTGCTGCATAATCCGAAGATGGTGTATTTGGACGAGCCTACGATCGGCTTGGACGTATCCGTCAAACAGCGGATTCGGGAATTCATCAAGACGATCAACAGAGAGCTGGGTACGACGATTCTGTTGACGACTCACGACTTGGGCGATATCGAGGATTTATGCAACCGTTTAATCATTATCGATCACGGAAAGATCATCTACGACGGTACTTTAAGCGCGGTGAAAGACAAATTCGCCAGAGAGCGGACGATTCATTTTCAAATGCAGAAGCCCTTCGCGGAACCGCCGTCATGGTTGAATCAGCTCCCCGGCGTCGAGCTGCACGGCATTGCCGACAGGGAAATCGCCCTGCGGTTCGACCGGTTCCGGGTTACCGCCAGCGAAGTGGTCACCCTTGCGATGAAATACGGCGAAATCATCGACTTTAGAATGGACGAGCCGGACATCGAGCATGTGATCAAACGGGTATACGAAGGCAGTCTGGAACTCGACGACGTCAAGTTAGCAGGAGAATCTTCATGAACGTTAGATCGTTAGCAAGCCTGGCGAACCGGTCAATGCAGAACGCCTTTGCTTATCGGATGTCTTATTTCCTCACGTTTGCGTCCAACGTGATCGGCTTCATCGCTTTGTATGCGTTATGGGAGGCGATATACGACGGGAGAGAGCAGCTGGCGGGGATGTCGTGGGATCAGATGAAAGCTTATTTGCTCATTACTTTCATGGCAAACTCCCTGCTCTCCTGGTATTCGGAAAGCGCGATTGCCAATAAAGTGCTGGACGGAAGCGTCGCCGCCGATCTCCTCAAGCCTCTTGATTTCCAGAAGGCGCGATTGGCCGAGACGATCGGGTCCACCGCGGTGGAAGGCGGTATTACCGTCATTATTCTATGCGTTATTGCGGCGACTCTGTCGGGCATCCCCGTTCCGCATTCTCTCGAGACTTGGGCATTGTTCCTGTTTAGCCTGTTCGGATCGTTCGCCGTCAAGTTCGGCGTCGTCTATATCGCGGGGCTGCTTTGCTTCTGGTCGACGGGCTCGTTCGGCATCATCTGGTCGCGAATTGCCATTACGAATCTGCTATCCGGCGCAACGATCCCCTTGACTTTTTTTCCCGGATGGTTGGAGAAGCTCGCGCTTTATTTGCCGTTTCAAGGTATCGTGTATACGCCCGCATCGATTTACATGGGATATGTGGATTCTAAGGAAGCCCTGCAATGGATCGCCCTCCAATGGGCATGGGCAATCGGTCTGTGGTTCGCGGGCAAAGGAATATGGAGTTGGGCCGTTCGCAAAATAACGATACACGGAGGGTAAAGGGAGGGAGTCGGATCGTGATTAGTCGGCTGCACAGAGCTTTTTATTTATATTGGCGTCACCTTAGCCAGCAATTGAAGGCTATATTGGAATATCAGACGGACTTCTTCATCCTCGTCATCTCCGCGGTTCTGACCCAGCTGCTCGGAATCGTGTTCCTGAAGGTGGTTTACACGAAAATCCCGGACATCAACGGCTGGCAATTCTGGGAAGTCGCCTTCATGTACGCCATGATTTACTTGACGGAAGGAATCGGCTCGCTCTTCTTCGAAGGCACGTGGAGGATCGGATCCTTGGTCAATCGCGGGGGGCTGGACGTATTCCTGCTGCGCCCCCTATCTCCTATTCTTCAGGTGTTGTGCAACGGCATCGGAATGAACGGACTGGGCAACATCGCGATGGGAAGCATTATCGTCGTACAAGCGATCATCTATATGCCGATGCATTGGACATGGGACAAAATCGCCATCACGATCTTGCTGCTCCTATCCGCCGTCGTGATTCGCGTAGCGATCAATCTAGCCTCGAATTCCGTCAGCTTCTGGACGCGCGCCTCCCGAAACGCATTCCCGTTGATGGTCCATAACTTAAGCGACTTCGCCAAGTACCCGATTACGATATTTCCGGTCGCGATTCGTTCGCTCGTCACTTTCGTCGTCCCGTTCGCGTTCGTGAGCTTTTTCCCGGCATCGTATATTTTCGGCAAGAACGGGACGGATTGGCTATGGGCGTTATCCCCGATCGTTGCGGTTGCTTGCGCCGCTATAGCCTATAGAATATTCGCGCTCGGGCTTCGCACTTACGAGAGCGTGGGAAACTAATAGGCTTATCGCAACGAAAGAAGCTCATCGGGTCACTTCGGCAACTCCCGTCTCGTCGAGTAAGGGAAGGGGCTTGCCTTCTGCCGCTTCCGCGAGCCGGGCGACGATCCGGCCGCCCCAGAGCTCCTCGTTCTGGGACATTGCGGTCGTAATCTGCCCGTTGTCGATCGCTTCCCGGATTTCCGGCGTTAGTCCGAAAGTCAGCGCGTAACGGGTGAGGCCCATCGCCTTCCATACGAGGACGGAGGCCGAGCCGGATACGAAATCGAGACCGACGAACGCGTCGAAATGCGGATGCGCGTCGATCATTTCCTCTATGTTCAGAAGGGCCCGATCTTCGCTGCCTTCGTTATAGCGCACTTCCAGAACCTGAATGTCCGTATGCTCGTTCAAGTACGTGAGCATGCCTTCCAGCCGATCGTTCAGGCTCTTCATTCGGCTCATTCCGGTTTCGGCCAGAATCATGCCCTTGCCATCCAGCAGCTTGTCCAACGCTTCCCCCATTTTCGCGCCTGCTAACGTATTATTCGTACCGATATAGGCCAGGCGCTTGCTCGAAGGCGCATCCGATTCGAAGCAGATAACCGGAATGCCGCTATTTACGGCTTTGTCGATGACGGGAGCGAGGGCATCCCCGTTAACGGGGTCTATCGCGATGCCATCGACGTTCTGTTGGATCATCGTCTCCATCATCCGGATTTGCTGCTCCTGATTCGCTTCGTCGGGAGCTTTGACGATCAGCCGGAAGCCCTTCTCGGCGGCGGCCTCTTCCGCGGACCGCGTAATCGTCTCGTAGAACGGATGCGTCATCGGATAGATAATGCCGAACGTTCGCGCAGGCGCGTTGCCCGTCGCCGCCGAAGCTTGAGGCTCGGCGGAGGACCGGGAATTCGTATTCGACCCGCCGAAGCATCCGGATAAGGCGAGGCTGCACGCCAAGAGGATCATGAAGAGCAGGATCGGCCTAGGTCGCCTTATGATCGCGTTGGGCATGTCAATCTCCTTCCGTCGCCCGGTCCGCGGGCATTCCTTGCCGCCGGAAATCCCGCGTGGTCATGCCGGTTATTTTCTTGAACAGGTTGGAAAAGTAATGAGCGTCGTTGTAGCCGACCTGATAAGCGATCTCGTACGACTTCGCGCGGGTTGTCTGCAGCAGCTCCATCGATTTGCGGATGCGGGTTTGGGTCAAGTATTCGATGAACGGCTGGCCGGATTCCTGGCTGAACACCTTGCTGAGGTGACTCGGACTAACGCGGACATGCTCGGCGGCGTCCTGAAGAGAGAGTTGGTCGTTTCCGTAATGCTCTTGAATATAAGCCTTCACCTTGGCGATCATATCCCCGTACTTATAAGACGCTTCGGCTCTCCATTGCCAGAGCTTCTCCAGCAGCGTCTCCAAGTATCGGCGGCATTCCTCCACGCTCGCGATTCCTCTGATGGCCGACTGCAGCTCCGCGATGATCTCTTCGGACGATTCCGCCGACCGGAAAGTCCGCTTCGCTTCCCGCAACGACTCCAGCGTCAAGTCGTTCAGCAGGTAGTAGCCGTACATGGACGATCGCCAATCGACGTCCGCGAGACCGGCAGCGAATTCCCGGATGAACGAATCCTTCTGGCCGGGCATTCCGATCTTCAGAAATTCGGCGAAGCGCGCCCGGTCCAAGTAGGCGGAGGTTCCCGTCGTCCCGCCGGACAAATCCCACAGCGTCTGCCGGTTTTGCAGCGTCATCCGGCGCAGGTTGCGGTCCTCCTCGGCTTCCAGGAACGAGACGTGAATGCCTTGAAGCCGGTCCTGCACGCTGCCGATCCCGAAGATGACCGAACCTGGCAGCTCATCCTCCAACCGGGGAATCCATTCCCGGCGAATTCGTTCGATCTGCGCTCCGAGCTCTTCGCGGGAATCTCCCTTGAGGATCCAAGCTTTCTCCGTCCGGCTGCGCTTGAAGCTCCAACTGCCGGCGGGCGCGAGCATCGCGTCGTCGATGATTCTCTCCGCTTGGGCGACGGCCGCCGAGTCCGTGAACGCCGGATTGCCGGAATCCCTCATATCGCACAGCACGACCGCGTAATGCGAGGCGATCAGGCTTAGCGAAAGCGATGACGCCGCTTCGACCGCCTCCGTCGTCGTGACGAGCCCTCCGCATAAGTCGCCGAACAGCTTGGCGGGGGTATACGACTTGCGCTCCTTGTCCCGACGCTCTTGATCGATCTTGTCGCTTACGGAATGGAGCAGCTTGACGAGATCCAGCGACCGGACCGGCTTCAGGCAATATTCCTCGACCCCGATTCGCAAGGCGGACCGGGCATAATTGAATTCGTCGTGGCCGCTAAGAATGATGATTCTCGTATCCGGCAGCCGTTGGCGCACGATGGCGCTCAGCTCCAGGCCGTTCATGAAAGGCATCTTGATGTCCGTGATCAGAATGTCGGGCATCCACTTCTCGATCATCGGAAGCGCGACTTCTCCGTCCGGAGCATCGCCGCAATAGATGAAGCCTTCCTTCTCCCAATCGACGCAATCCCGGATGTTCTCCCGAATGACGATTTCATCGTCGACCAGCATGACCTTCTTCATCGCCATTCCTCCTTATTTTTTCGGTATGCGAACGGAAATGCGGGTTCCGACGTTCTCTTCGCTATCGATATGGAGGCCGTATCGCTCCCCGAAGTAAAGCTTGAGCCGCTGGTGAACGTTCTGCAGGCCGAAGCCGCCCAACCCCGGCACGCCGTCATCTTGGTCGTCTTCGGCATACCCCGATTCGCGCGGTTCGTCGAGTCGAGCCCGCAACTGATCCAATCGTTCGGGCTTCATGCCGATGCCGTCGTCCTCGACGAACAGCACGATATCCTGCGCTTGCTCGATGGCGGCCCCGATCCGGATCAGCCCTTTGCCCCGTTTGTTCTTGATCCCGTGGTAGATGGCGTTCTCGACGAGCGGCTGAAGCGTCATCTTGAGAATCGGGAACACCTGGAGCTTCGGATCGACGTCGATCTCGTAATCGAGAATGTCGCGGTAACGCGTCTTCTGGATGACTAGATAGCTCTGCACGTGGTCGAGCTCGACTTTGATGGAAATCCAATCGCGCCCTTTGTTCAAGCTGATCCGGAAAAAACGCGACAGCGCCTGCACAAGCTGGATCACTTGCTCGTTCTTGCCGGCCTCGGCCATCCAAACGATAGAGTCGAGCGTGTTGTACATAAAATGCGGGTTGATCTGGGCTTGAAGCGTCCGCAGCTCGGCTTTCTGGATCTGCTCCTGCTCCCGGATGCTCTGTTCCAGCAGCATTTTGATCTTCTCGAGCATGATATTGAAGCTGCTGCCGAGGTCGGCGATCTCGTCGCGTCCGGAAGGCTTCACCTTGGCGTCGAGGTACCCGGTGGCGGCCTGGCGCATCTTGCTCTTGAGCAGCTGAATCGGACGGGTGAGCCGAGAGGTAATGAAAAAGTAGAGCGTGATCGTGAACACGATGCTTAAGACGACGCTGACGATGATCAGCTGGCGGATCCGGTTGGCATCCTCCACGATTTCCTGCAAGGGGGCGGATCCGACGATCTTCCAACCGGTTTCCTGCGACGTGGCGAACACGACGAACTTCGGCTTGCCGACGGACGAGTCGACGAAGCTGTCCCTGGCGACGCCGGCGTAGTTCTTCCAGTCGATATCGCCGCGCGTTTGCTCGGGATCGGATAGAAGCGACGGAGTGAAAATCGATTCTCCCTTGGCGTCGGTTACGTAGAAGAAACCGGTTTTGCCGATCGCGACGTTATCGATGAACCTCTTCACGACCGAATCGTCGATGTCGATGACGATGAAGCCGACGACCTCGTGCGTAATCGGCTGCTTGACCGTCGCGATGATGGAGATGACATTGCGTTCGGGATACAGAAACCCGTCCAGCCGATCGAGCTCGGAAGCTTCGGAAGGCGGAATGTTCAGCACCGCCATCGGCGTCTTCATAAGGGTCGTGAAATGGGGATTACGCAACGGGTTGTGATCCAATTGAAACACGCCCTTGCGCTCGCTGATCCCTCTTCCGTACAGATTGATCATCGTAATATTGAGCACGCTTTCATAAGTATACGTCTGGCGGTACAGATCGAACGTTTTCAATAAATATTTAGCATCGTCGTACGTTTCGCTCTGGGAAAATAGAAACCGAAGCACCTGGGGGCTCTTCTCGAGCTCGAGCAGCCTCCCGGTATCCTGGAACAGAACGTCGATGTCGCGCGCGAGCCGGTCGGCGACGAGCATCGTGGCCGCTTTGCTGTGCCCGGACACGGTGTTGAACGATTTCTGATAGGAGACGAGGCCGACCGCGACGAGCGGAATCGACGTCAAGATCACGAACATGGTCAGTAGCTTGGCCCGCAGGCTAGAGGTGATTTTCCCGACGATATTCATCCCGCAGGTTCCTTTCTAGGTATGTTGAACCAAAGATTTTCCAAGCTTAGGCCGGTCAATAAGCCGGTTTTTCATGCTTACAGCGCCGCTATGCTCGTATATCCGGTCTGTAAGCCGGTTTTTCATGCTTACAGCGCCGCTGAGCTCGCATAACCGGTCTGTAAGCCGGTTTTTCATGCTTACAGCGCCGCTGAGCTCGCATATCCGGTCTGTAAGCCGGTTTTTCATGCTTACAGCGCCGCTAAGCTCGTATATCCGGTCCGTAAGCCGGTTTTTCATGCTTACAGCGTCGCTGAGCTCGCATATCCGGCCTATAAGCCGGTTTTTCCTGCTTACAGCGCCGCTAAGCTTGTATATCCGGTCCGTAAGCCGGTTTTTCATGCTTACAGCGTCGCTGAGCTCGCATATCCGATCTGTAAGCCGGTTTTTCCTGCTTACAGCGCACTAAAGGCAGCTAACATTTGAGACTCACCGTAACTTATTCTCTCGTTCAAATTATCTAAGCGCGAAATTCCGTTGATTCCGATGATTGCGGAGGCTCTTCTACTTGCTACTATAGCAAAAAAACGATCCGTAAAGGGCGGTCCCTCGAATCGCGAATCGAAATCTCCACCTTTTGCCCAAAAAAACGCAACATTCCGCTCGGCATCCTCCCCAAGTTCCCATAAAAACGATAGAAACAGCCGCGAATGTCCGTATAACCGTCGATTGTAAGCGTTTTATAATGAGCTCACACCAACAAATGGTGAACCGATGGGGAGGAAATAGAAAATGAAAAGAGTAGGAAAATGGGGCGTGTCGCTCGCGCTAGCCGCATTGATGATCGTCGTAACCGCTTGCGGAAACAACAATAACAACGGCGGCAACGCTAGCCCGTCGCCAAGCGCCGAGGTTAAGGCGTCGGAAAGCGCAAGCCCGAGCGCGTCTCCCGCGGCGGCGGATAAGCAAGTCGTCCTCGGCTTCGCCCAAGTCGGCGCGGAGAGCGGCTGGCGTTCGGCCAACACGAAGTCGATCCAGGAATCCGCGGCGGCTGCCGGCTTCGACCTGAAATTCTCCGACGCGCAACAGAAGCAAGAGAACCAAATCAAGGCGATCCGTTCTTATATCCAGCAGAAGGTCGACGTCATCGCTTTCTCGCCGGTCGTCGAATCGGGTTGGGATACCGTGCTGAAGGAAGCGAAGGACGCGGGCATTCCGGTCATCCTGACGGACCGCGCGGTCGATTCCAAGGACACGACGCTTTACAAAACGTTCATCGGCTCGGACTTCGTCGAAGAAGGACGCAAAGCCGGCCAGTGGGTGCTCGATCAGTACAAGGATACGCAAGATGACATTAATATCGTCGAATTGCAAGGCACGACGGGCTCCGCTCCGGCCAACGACCGCAAAGCGGGCTTCGCGGACGTGATCAAGGCGAATCCGAAATTGAAAGTCATCGCGTCCCAGACGGGCGAATTCACCCGCGCTAAAGGCAAAGAAGTCATGCAAGCGTTCCTGAAAGCGAACAAAGACATCGACGTTCTGTACGCCCACAACGACGACATGGCGTTAGGCGCGATTCAAGCGATCGAAGCGGCCGGCCTCGTTCCTGGCAAAGACATCATCATCATCTCCGTCGACGCGGTCAAAGACGGCATGACGGCCGCAAGCGAAGGCAAGATCAACTTCATCGTCGAATGTAATCCGCTTCTTGGACCGCAGCTGATGGAAGCCGTTAACGACGTGCTGGCGGGCAAAGAAATTCCGCAACGCGTCGTAACCAAGGAAGGCACGTTCACTTCGGAGCAAGCCAAAGAGGCGCTTCCGAGCCGCCAATACTAATCGATTCCGGCTAGCCGCTCACTCAGGGGAGCAAACATGCCGAAAGACGAAGCCGCTCCGCTACCGATGACTATGGCGTCGGGGCGGCTTTTCTCTTAAGGAGGAATAACCAATGACGAATGACAGAACCCCGATGCTGCAGATGAAGGGCATCCGCAAGAGCTTTCCCGGCGTCCGCGCGTTAAAAGGCGTCGACTTTCGCTTGTTTCCGGGCGAAGTCCATGCGCTGATGGGCGAGAACGGAGCGGGGAAGTCGACGCTGATCAAGGCGCTGACCGGCGTCTATTCCGTCGACGAGGGAACCGTCCATCTGGACGGAAGTCCGATCCGCATCCACAGTCCTCAGGAATCCCAAGCCGCAGGCATCAGTACCGTCTATCAAGAGGTAAATTTGTGCCCGAACCTGACCGTGGCCGAGAACATCTTCATCGGCCGAGAGCCGCGAAAGCTCGGGCGCATCCGGTGGAAGGAGATGAACCGGGCCGCGTCTGCGCTGCTGGCCGATCGGATGCAGCTGCATATCGACGTCACCCGCAATCTGGAATCGTATTCGGTGGCCGTCCAGCAGCTCGTCGCCATTGCCCGAGCGCTTAGCATTTCAGCCAAGGTGCTCATCCTGGACGAACCGACGTCGAGCCTCGACCGCAACGAGGTGCAGCAGCTGTTCGCGATCATGCGCAAGCTGAAAAACGAAGGACTCGCCATCTTGTTCGTCACTCACTTCTTGGATCAGGTATACGAAATCTCGGATCGCATTACCATTCTCCGCAACGGCGAATTCGTCGGAGAATACATGGCGGCGGAGCTGCCGCGGATCGAGCTCGTTTCCCGCATGATCGGCAAGGAGCTGCATGCATTCGAGGAAAAGGCGAGAGCTTCCTCGGATAGGAAGGCAGCTAGCGACGCGCCATGGATCGAAGCGGCGGGCCTCGGACGCAAGGGGGCGATCGAGCCTTTCGATCTTTCCATAAGCGAGGGGGAAGTCGTCGGCTTGGCCGGGCTGCTCGGATCGGGACGGACGGAAGTCGCCCGCTTGTTGTTCGGGGCCGACAAGGCCGACGAAGGCAAGCTGACGTTCGCCGCGGGCGGGGATGGACTGCGTTCGCCAAGGCACGCGATCTCGCGCGGAATCGCATTCTGCTCCGAGAACCGGAAGACGGAAGGCATCATCGACGAGCTGACCGTCCGGGAGAATATCGTCTTGGCTTTGCAAGCGTCGCGCGGGTGGTTCAGGACGATTTCCCGCAAGAAACAGGACGAGATCGCGGACGAATACATCAAGGCGCTCAATATCAATCCGCCCAACCCGGAGCATCTGGTGAAGAACTTGAGCGGCGGCAATCAGCAAAAAGTCATCTTGGCGCGCTGGCTGCTGACGCAACCGAAGCTGCTCATTCTGGACGAACCGACGCGGGGCATCGACATCGGGGCGAAAGCCGACATTCAGAAGCTCGTGCTCTCCTTGTCGGAACAAGGCATGTCCGTGCTCTTCATCTCCTCCGAGCTGGAAGAAGTGCTGCGCGTCTGCGAACGGATCGCCGTGCTGCGCGACCGGCGGATCGTGAAGGAAATCGCCGGCGAAGACATGAATTCGCATAACGTCATGCAAGCTATCGCAGGAGGGTGAGGGCCGGATGAATCAAACGAACCGAACGAATCTAATGAACCGTATGAGGAAACACCACTTATTTTGGCCGCTCGCCGTGCTGGGCGCGCTGCTGCTGTTCAACCTGATCTATTCGCCGGACTTCTTCTCCGTTAAGATGCGGGGAGGCCATCTGTACGGCAACGTCATCGACATTCTGAATTTCGGGGCGCCGCTTATTCTCGTCGCGATCGGCATGACTCTCGTGATCGCGACCAAGGGCATCGACCTGTCCGTCGGTTCGATCGTCGCCATCGCCGGAGCGATGGCTTGCCTAACGATCAGCAAGGGAGGCGACCAGAACTCACTCGGCCTCGTCCTTATCGCAGTGGGACTGGCGCTTGCGCTATCGGTAGTGCTTGGCTTATGGAACGGCCTGCTCGTGTCCGGTGCCGGCATTCAGCCGATTATCGCGACCTTGATCCTGATGGTCGCCGGACGAGGGATCGCCCAACTGATTACGGACGGTCAGATCATCACGCTTTCAAGCCCTAAATACGAATTTATCGGCGCGGGTTCCTTGGCGACGCTGCCGTTTTCCATTTTCGTCGTCGTTGCGGTGTTCGCAATCGCCGCGCTTGTCACCCGCAAGACGGCGCTTGGCATGTTCATCGAATCGGTCGGCTGCAATCCGGAGGCGAGCCGACTCGCGGGCATTCGGTCGAAGTACATCGTGATCGCGGTTTATATGTTTTGCGGCCTCTGCGCCGGTATCGCCGGGCTGCTGCTCAGCTCCAACATCTCGAGCGCGGACGGCAACAACGCCGGCCTATGGTACGAGTTGGACGCGATCCTCGCGGTCGTCATCGGCGGCACTTCCTTGAACGGCGGACGCTTCTACTTAACGGGCACGCTCGTCGGGGCGCTCATCATTCAGACGTTGTCGACGACGATCTATACCGTCGGGATCCCCCCCGAAGTGACGCTCGTCGTCAAGGCGTTCGTCGTTCTCGCGGTATGCCTCATCCAATCGGAAGCTTTCCGCAAGGCGCTCGCGTACCGTTGGAAGACGCGCCGTTATCCTGGAGAGAAAGAGGTGGCGCGCCATGTTTGACCGTAAGCTGCTTCCGATTTGGGTGACGATCGGCTTGTTCGCGCTCATGTTCGCGGCGGGATCGTTCCGCTACACCGGATTTTTCTCCATGCAGGTCGTGCTTAACCTGCTGATCGACAATGCTTTCCTGATCCTGACCGCGGTAGGAATGACCTTCGTCATCGTGTCCGGCGGAATCGATCTGTCGGTCGGCTCGGTCATCGCCTTCACGACGATGGTGTCCGCAACCCTGATCCAGCAGGAGGGGTGGCCGCCCGCCGTCGTCATTCCGCTCGTGCTGGCCATCGGAACCGTCTTCGGATGGACGATGGGAGCGATCATCCACTATTTCAAAATCCAGCCGTTCATCGTCACGCTGGCCGGCATGTTCTTGGCCCGGGGTCTCTGCTACGTGATCAACATCGACACGATTACGATCGATAACGCCTTCTACACGAAGGTCGCGCAGACGAAAGTCGGACTGCCGGGCGGAAGCTTCGTCTCCATCAATGTCCTGATTGCCCTGCTGGTCGTCGCGATCGCGATCTATCTGGCGCACTATACGCGGTTCGGACGGAACGTGTACGCGATCGGCGGCAACGAGCAATCGGCGTTGCTCATGGGTCTCCCGGTAGGCCGGACGAAGATCGGCGTCTATGCGCTCAGCGGGTTCTGCTCCGCGTTGTCCGGAGTCGTCTACACGTTCTATATGCTGTCCGGTTACGGCCTGCACGCGGTCGGAACGGAGCTCGACGCGATCGCCGGGGTTGTCATCGGCGGCACGCTGCTGACGGGCGGCGTCGGATATATCGCCGGGACCGTCTTCGGCGTTCTTATTCAAGGGGTGATCCAGACGATCATCAGCTTCGAAGGAACGCTCAGCTCCTGGTGGACGAAAATCGTCATCGGCTTGCTGCTGTTCCTGTTCATCGTCCTGCAAAGGATGCTTGGCGCGCGCCGTTCGTCGGCCAAGACGTAAACAAAAGGGAGCCTATCCGCATGCGCTCGATCGGCACGAAGCTCTTTCTCGTCTTTTTCGTCGTCATCGGATTAACGTCCGCCTCGCTCGGTCTGTTCTCGTATTCCGCTTCCAAGACGGCTATCGTAGACCAAGCGCGCGCCAGCTCCGCGCAGACGATCGCCCTCGCCGGCGAGAAACTCGACATGAAGCTGCAATTTTACCTCGATTCGATGAATCAGCTCGTCAAGAACAGCGAGTTTCAGGAGCAGCTGTTCCAATTCGCCAACGCGGGTTCGATGCCCGCGGACGAGTTGGACGGACGGATCTCGGCCATCCTCGGGATGCTGGACCGTCTGGCGTTGTCCGATCCGCTAATCCGGAATATTTCGCTGCTGTCGCTATCCGATCCCATCCCTCTGATCAGCACGGAGCGGGAGGCGGGCCGACCCGACAAAGATGCCGATTGGATCAAGCTTATCCGCGAGACGGAGGGAAAGCCGGTCTGGCTGCCGATTTCTTCGCAAGGCTATCTCGGCGGTGCGCCGTCCGCGAAGCCGGTATTCGCTTGCGCCAAGCTGCTAGGCAAGTCGAACGTCGGCTCCAACGAATACGCGCTGTTGATTCAGATCGAGTCGACGGCGCTGCAGGCCATGATCGACGGGATTAAGCTGGGGGAGCACGCGGAGACGGTCGTTGCCGACGGAGAAGATCGGCTTATCGCGGCAAGCGGGTTGGATGAAGCCGGCTGGAAGTCTATTCTCCCGTCCGTATCCGGAGTCGCGGCCGCCGGGGAAGAGATTCGGAAAGACGATTCGGGAGAAGAACGGCTCGTCGCCTACCGGATATCTCCGGTGACGGGATGGATGCTTGCGGGCTCCGCCCCCCTTCACGACTTGACCGGCGCGACGGAGAACATTCGCAAAGTCACCTATATGGCAGTGGCCGCGAGCATCGCCGTGGCGATACTCGTCGGCTTATGGATCTATCGCTTCGTCGCCAAGCCGCTCGGAAGCTTGAAACGGCTTATGCGGCAAGCGGCGGACGGGGACTTGCGAGTCCGCATGAACTATCGCAGCAAGGACGAGATCGGACACGTCTCCGCAGCCTTTAACCAGATGACGGCGCATATCGGTCAGCTTGTCGCGGACGCGCGCCTTTCGGCCGAGGATGCGCTGGCTTCCAGCGGTCTCGTATCGGAAGCGGCCCGAAGAACGGCCGACTCCTCCCGGGAAATTTATCTGGCCGCGGATCAGATCGCGCAAGGCGCCGCATCGCTAGCCGCCGCCTCCGAACGCAGCGGCGGCAGCGTCTCCCGGATCGGGGAAGAGATGTCCGATTCGTTCGTTCTGCAATGCGAGATGTCGGACGCGGCCCGTCTCGTACATGATCATTGCGAGGAAGGAGGGCTCGCCGCCCGCATGCTGCTTCGGAAGACGGAAGAGACGGACTTGCATTTTCGCCGGCTCGGAGATAAGGTAAACGGTCTGGCGGACGGCGCGGAGGCGATTCGGGAGATGCTGGGACTGATTACCCGTCTGGCTAAGCAGACGACGATTCTGTCGCTTAACGCCTCTATCGAAGCGGCCCGAGGCGGTCAATCCGGCGGGGGCTTCAAAGTGATCGCGGACGAGATCCGGAGGCTTGCCGAGCAATCCAACGCTTCGATCAAGCAAGCGGAGACGCTGGCGGAAGGTATCCGCGAGGAGGTCGGTTCCGCCGTTCACGCCATGCGGTCGGCGGAGCCGTTCTTCCGGGAGATGTCCGTCGACGTCGGTTCCGTTCATCGTCTGTTCCATCATGTCAACGGACTGATGGCTCAGCTAAAGGAACGGCTCGATACCGGCAAGAGCTCGATGGAGCGGCTGCAGGCCAGCCAAGAAATTATTGCCCATTCGATCGGGGAAGTATCGGCCGTATCGCAGCAATCGTCCGCATCGACCGATCAGGTCGCCGCCCTTTGCTTGTCCCAACGGCAAATCGGGGATGAGCTAGTCGCTTTGTCGTCGGACTTAAAGGCGGTATCGGCGAAGTTGGAGCAACAGATGGCGAGCTTTCTGGTATAATGAACCCACGGTTGGCAATGGAAGCGCATTCTCCTGGGGGGATAAGCAGTGAAAACTTGGAATATCAGAAAGTATAAGTTTCCGATTCCCTTATACTCATCTGATCCCTACGCAAAGCTTCTTCGGCGTCCGGTGGACGCCAAAGGCGTTTTTGCTTGGATTAAAAAGGGTGGCGTAATCGGGGCGGTCGCGCTTCTCCTGATGATGTTCGGCTGCGATTCATCGGCTTCGTTACCGGGCTCGCCGGCTACCGATCCGACGATGTCGGCGGGAATAGCCTCAGAGGAAACCGCAACGGCCGCCGTCGTGTCCGATCGGGAATTCACCCTTGGCTTTTCGCAGTTGGGCTCGGAAAGCGATTGGCGGCTCGCGAACACCGATTCGGTGAAGGAAGCGGCGGCGGAAGCCGGTATCCGGCTCCGTTTCGATAACGCCGAACAGTCCCAGACGAAGCAATTCGAGGCGATTCGTCGGTTTATCGGCGAGAAGGTCGACGTGATCGCGATCGCCCCCGTCGTGCAATCCGGCTGGGAGCCGATTCTGAAGGAAGCGAAGCAGGCGGGCATACCGGTTATCCTGTCGGACCGCAACGTGGAGGTGAGCGACCCGTCGTTGTACGTGACGTTCATCGGGTCCGATTTTACCGAGGAAGGGCGCAAGGCTGGCAAATACCTGCTCGACAAGACGCGGGATTTCGCCGGGCCGGTCGGCATCGCGGAGCTCAAAGGAACGGAGGGCTCGTCGCCTTCCATCGAGCGGGGCAAGGGCTTCCGGGAGATTATGGCCAAGCGCGAGGATCTTGTTATTCTGGAGAGCGAGTACGCGGATTTCACGCAGGAGCAGGGCAAGGAAGCGATGAGATCGTTCCTGAACAAGCGGGGACGGGACATTCGCGTGTTATTCGCCCATAACGACGACATGGCGCTCGGCGCGATCGAGGCGATCGAGGAATACGGGCTGGAGCCGGGCAAGGATATCGTCATCATTTCCGTCGACGGCACGCGCAAAGCGTTCGAGATGATGGCCGAAGGCAAAATCAATTGCGTCGTCGAGTGCAATCCCTTGCTCGGGCCGAACCTGATGCAGGCGGTCAAGGAGCTGATGGCGGGACGAACGCTTCCAAAACGAATCATTACGCCGGAGAGCGTGTTTACCGAAGAAATGGCGGAAAAGGAAGCCGCGGGACGGAAGTACTGATCCCGCGGCTTTTTTTCTGCCTGCCGTTCAACTCACCGTTCTCGGCCGCTCCACCCGGTTCAGCCCCGGGTACCGGAACGCGGCCCATTCCGGCTGATGGCGGGTAATGCGGGTGACGATGACGGTCATATCGTCCTTGACGCCGCCGGGATATTGGCGCAACGCCGTATCGAGGAGCGCGTCGGCGATCTCTTGGGGGTCGCCGTCCTCCAGCTCCTGCAGCACCCGCTTCATCCACTGCTCCTTGTTCAGGGCGTGGCCGGGCGAATCGAAAATGCCGTCCGTCATCATAATGAGCGTATCTCCGGGCCGAAGCTCCACCCGCAGCATGTCGATCTCGATATCCTGCAAAATGCCGATAGGCAAGTTGCTGGCCACGATCGGGATCACTTCCCTTCCCCTCTTAATGTAGCTCGGCGTCGACCCGATCTTCAGCATCGTCGCATGCGCCGTATACAAATCGATCAGCGCGAGATCGACGGTCGCGAACATCTCGTCCGGGGAGCGCAGCAGCAGAATCGAATTGACCGATTTGACCGCCAGCCGCTCGTCGATGCCCGACTGAAGCAGCTGTTCCAGCATCCCGAGCGCCGCGCTGCTCTCCATTCTCGCCCGGACCCCGTTGCCCATGCCGTCGCTCAGCGCGACGGCGAACTTCCCGTTGCCGAGCTCCACCATGCTGAAGCTGTCTCCCGACAGCAACCCGCCGTCCTTGGCCGCTCCCGCCACCCCCGTCTCCACTTCGTAGATTTTGGCCGATCCGAACGTCACGGTGGACAGATGCGACGCGGGTTCCCCGTTTCGCTCCCCCCGGACGGTTACCGTCTCTCCGAGAATTTCGGTCAGAATCGGCGCGATCATCTTGCGGCATTCGTCGTATCCGGTGCGGAAAGCGTGCACCATCTCGATCTCGATATGTCCCTCCTCCAGACTAATGATATCTATATGTTGAATCGCCAGCCCCAGACGGTCGAGCGCATCCCGGATCTGTCTCTCCTGGGCTTCCATCTGCTGGGCTTCGCGGCGAATTTCTTTCACGAGATCGTCCATGACCTGGGACACGCCCGACAGCTGGTCCGCGACGAGAAACCGGCTGTCCTGAAGCTGCTGCCGCCAGTGTTGGTCGTGGCGGTACACTTCGTATTGGCGCTTGAGCACGTCCAGCACGAGAGGCGTCTTCACGCATACCCGCTGCCACGGCTTCGGAATCTGGGACGGCATCATATCCGGATTGCTTTCGATCGCCGTCATCATATCGGTCATCAGCTTGTACGTCTGGATGAATTGCCCGTCCCAGCACAGCCCTTTGCGATGGCAATTGGCGCAAGCGCGCTGGTGGACTTCGTTCACGAAATGGTCGAGCTCGCGATCCTGCCGACCCGTCTCTCCGGCTTGCGTCATCTGCCGGAAGCTTCTGGAGAGCTGGCGGAACACCTCGGAGAATTTCTCCACCCTCTCGGCGGTCAGATCGCGAACTTTTTGCGCATATTCCTGCTGGCTTTGCGCATAGGTTGTAGTACCCGGCACGAATTTCGCGATGCGCTCGATCGCGAACCGGGGAGTCGCGAGGAACAAGACCGATGCCGCGACGGTCGCCCACGTGGACGCCATCGTCTCCGCGTTGTCGGCACCGTATAGCGCCAGCACGGAAGTGCCGAGCAGCAGACCGAAGATCGCGGCCGCTTTGCCCCCTTCCCGCACGAGCCCGGCCATGAGTCCGCCGAAGGCGAGCAGGCCGACCTCCGCGGGAGTTCCGTGATTGGACAAGCTAAGAATCATGCCGGCGACGACGCCCGCCGACGTACCGAGGGCGGGACCGCCTATGTAAGCCGTCAACACGACGAAGTAACGGGAGAGCACGCCGGCGACGACGATGCCGTACACCGTCCAACCGGTCATGCCGGTCAGCAAGCAAGCCATCAGAATCGCGATGCCGACCCATTCCTCGTGCCGTAAGTTCGTCGACTTGGACGTCCTCGTCAAGATCGGCAGCGCATGGACGAGCAGCAGCGTCAGCACGAACGCGAGTCCCGCCTCCACTAACGTCAACGCGTAGGGAAGCCAATTCGTCTTGTCCGCGAGCATCGTATCGAACACCCGGACGAGCAGCACCGACGCGAACACGACGACCGGCGCATGGGACAGATCCGCTTTCTCGTACAGCGATAATCCCCTATAGAGAAGAAATACGATCCCGATCTCCCCGACGATGACCGCCGGCATCGGATCGATCGCCCAGAAGCTGCCCGCGACGAGCGATAGCATCGCCCAGAAGGCCAAATCCTTCCGCAAATACAGCACGACCCCGAAGAACGCGGCCGCGAACGGCGCGATTCCTTCCAGCATCGCCGCCCTCCCGAGCAGGAACCCGATCGCGACGATCAGCATCACCCACTGCCGCTGAGCGATCGCTTGTCCCCATCTCTTGTAGAATGGCACGCGATCGCTTCCTTTGGCTTCCTTGCCCGACTTCTCGGCGGAACTGCTCCGCTTCTGCAACCAACCCCCGTTCCCGCTTTCGGGAATCGAGGAGGGTCCGGTCCCCGCGCGTGGCACGAAAGGAACGACGGACGACTTGTCCATGATGCACACCCCATTTACCAGATTGAATGTGCTTTTCATTATAGGCTGGGCATTTTAGGAAGTTTGTCAGAAACGGTTGGCGGTGGAAAAGTTTTTTCCGACAGGTTCGGGCGGCGATTGGCGACGGGGCGCGCGGGTGCGCCCAGCCCTTGCGGCGCGCGGGCTAGGGGAGATTCGCCAATCGTCCTTCCCGGCATTCCCTCCGATTGCGACAACAAAAAAGCGCCTTCATCCGACGACGAATGGCGCACCCTGCCGTCCGATTCCGGACGCGATCCGCGCGGCGTTGCCGGATCGTCGCGAAAACCGGATGGCGGACTGGATGGATCAAATAAAAATGCCTGCCGGGATACTGAACCCCGTGCAGGCATTTTTATCATGCTTGTTCTTTTACGTCGGTTAACGTCCCGCCGCCGCGAACGAACAACGGAATCACGTCGATAGGCGCGTCGCATTCGATCCATTGCCCGCCTTGATGAATCTCGTCGCTGAACGCGTTTTTCCAGACTTCCCCCGCCGGCAAATAAACCTTCCGCGTCGTCGTGCCGGCATATAAGATGGGCGCAACGAGAAGATCGGGCCCGAACATAAACTGGTCTTCGACGCTCCACGCGGTTTGATCCTGCGGAAAATCGTAAAACAGCGGCCGCTTGGGAGGCGTACCTTTCTCGTGCGCGGCCCTCATAAGCCCCGTAATATAGGGACGTAGCCGCTCGCGGATGAGCATGTACGTTTTGAATATTTCGTAAGCCTCTTCCCCGTAGCTCCATACTTCATTCGCGGCACCGCTATTGCACATTCCCCCGCCGCTCGTCCCCAAAGGCTCGGAATGCGGCTCCCGGTCGCCGTGAAGACGGAATACGGGACAAAAAGCGCCGTATTGGAACCAACGGATGATGCATTCCCGGAACGCGGGATCGTCCGGATTACCGCCGTGGAAGCCCCCGATATCCGTCGTCCACCACGGAATTCCGGACAAGCCCATGTTCAGTCCCGCCGCGAGCTGATTCCGCATGGAAGCAAAGCTGGAATCGATATCCCCGGACCAGACCAAGGCGCCGTAACGCTGGCTGCCCGCCCAGGCGCACCGCAGCAGATTGACGACGTTGCTCTGACCCGACTCCGTCATGCCGTCATAGAAGGTTTTGGCATACATGACCGGATAGATATTCCCGATTTGAACGTTCGGCCCCAGGTGATACCGGTAATTGTCGAAATCGTACACGGAATATTCCGGCTCGGCTTCGTCCAGCCAGAAGATCCGTATGCCATGATCGTAATAGTTTTTCTTAACGGTATTCCACACGAATTCGCGCGCGCCGGGATGGGTGGCATCGTAAAAGACGGTGTCGCCCAAAAAGTCCATCGTGGTACGGATGCCCCTGTCCGTGCGGACCAGGTAACCTTTGCGCAGCATTTCCGCATAATTCTCGCTATTCTTGTCCACTGTGGGCCAAACGGAGACCATCAATTCGACGCCCATCTCCTTCAGCTCGCGCACCATCGCTTCGGGATCCGGCCAGTAGTCGGGATCGAATTTCCAATCGCCCTGCATAGGCCAATGAAAAAAGTCGATGACGATGACGGAAAGAGGCAGTCCCCTCCGCTTGTATTCACGCGCGACGGATAGCAGTTCTTCCTGCGTCTGATAGCGGAGCTTGCATTGCCAGAAGCCCATGCCGTAATCCGGCATCATCGGAACGGTACCGGTCGCCCTGGCATACGCTTCTTCGATTTCCGCCGGCGTATCCCCGGCTGTCATCCAGTAATCCAGCTGCTTCGCGGACTTCGCTTCCCACTCGGTCACGTTCCGGCCGAAGGTCGCTTTGCCGATCGCCGGGTTATTCCAGAGGAAGCCGTACCCCAAGCTGGACAAGGCAAAAGGAACGCTCGCCTGCGAGTTGCGGTGGGCAAGCTCCAGCGTGCAGTACTTCACGTTCAGGTTCGGCTGCTGATATTGGCCCATGCCGAACAATTTCTCGTCCGGATCGGATTCGAACCTTAGAGTCAATTGATAATCGCCGCCGAGAATAGGCTTGAATTCTCGGGCGTCTATGTTGAGTGCGCTGCAAAATTCGTTGATGTTGTTCCGATTCCGGACATATTCTTGCAGCAGAATATCCTTCTTCTGATTGTAAAACGCGATCTTCCCGCCGGCCGAAATCTCGGCGCGGATTTTTCCGTTCGTGATGGAGGCTGTCTCTCCGTTGATCGCTATCTCCGCTCTGGCCTGCAGCTGCGGAAGCAGCGCCCAATCCTCGTTCCCCATCGCGGCCGAATGCGTCGCCCGCACGCGAAGACTGTCCGCGCCCCAGGGCTCGATCCACAGCTTCTCCGAATCGTATTCCCGAATCAGGCGTCCGCCTTCAACCCGAAATAAACTATCCATGCAAATTCCTCCGTGTTTGAGTAATCCATCTAGGGAAGGATGAGTCCTGTCCGATCGATCGAACCGACTCGATCGACGACATCGAAGGTCAAGTTCAAATGCCACTCATAGCTCGATTTCGCGGGAATGACGCCGGCCCGGTTCCATTGGATGGCGGTGTCGAGAGCATCCAAATCTCCGGCGCACGGCTCCAGCGCCGCCACGTATCGCCCGTCCATGATGCCCTCCCATACGCCGAGATAAGGTACTTTCTCGATCGGATAGGAGAGACCGACGGCGTGCCCCGATACCGTGTTATGCAAGGCGCACCAGCCTTCTTCCACTTTCCTCGCCGCATAATATTTTTCGCACTTGCCCGGATATTTCGGATACACCGCGTCGATCCGGTATCGCTTACCCTCTACGATCGTTTCCGGCCAGCCGTGAACGGTACCGAACCGGCCTAACCGGTTGTCGACCGAACAGGTGGACATCACCTGCATGACGGAAGGCGGCAACACGATTTTCGTATTCTCTTCGCATGTCAGCAACAAATGGGGCGCCCAAATGAACCGAAAATCGAAATCGGATACATTGTCCGCGCGATACGCGATCGCGATGGTGTTTTCTCTCGTAAACCGCACCGTCTTTTCGAGCCGATAGGGAAACCGGACCCCGTTGACCGACAGGACGAGCGATTCCCCCGCCAAATGGCAGTCCCAAGGCAGCGCCCATACTTCGCCGTGGTCGGGAACGCCGATTCCTCTCCATGGCGCAAGCGGATAGAAACAAGGCTCGATCGAGGGAAACGCCTCGTCGAAGCCGCTTACGTCCCCGTCCGCATAACGGGTATCGTAGTTCGAGCGTTTGTAGGAAGTCCCAGGCGATTGAAGCAGATATTCCCGGTTAACGAATTTGTCGTAGATGCTCTGGATTTTTCCTCCGCTCTCCGGAATGACCGTAACGGCAAGACGGGAGCTTTCCAAGACGACCGAACGGATGTCTTTGTAGAACGATTCATGAATGTGGACGGACATTAGGCTCACCCTCGCTTACCCTTTAACCGCTCCATTCGTCAGTCCGCTGACGATGTAACGCTGTATGAAAATAAAGATCAATACGACCGGGATGATGCTTACAGTCCCGAATGCCATCGTGTTGTTCCATGACGTGCTCTGGAAGCCAAGGAAGTTGTAGATTCCCGCCGTAATCGGTCTCATGTGTTCGTTTCCGATGAAGGTCATGCCGAAGATCAGGTCGCCCCACGCAAAGAGAAATGAAAAGACCATGGCGACCACGACGCCGGGAACGGCGATCGGGATCATGATTCGCACAAAAGTCATAAACAAGCCGCAGCCGTCGATTTTGGCCGACTCCTCCAACTCCTTCGGCAACGTGGCGAAATACGTCCGAAGCGTAACGACCGAGAAGGGAATTCCTGCCGTGGCGTTCGCCAGAATGGTTCCCCAGTATGAGGAGCCGATCAATCCGAGATGCTTGAATTGAATGAAGAGCGGCGTCAGAATCAGCGATGCAGGCAGCATCTGCGTGACCAGAAACAGCAGGAGGAACAAATGCGTTCCGGGAATTTTGAACCGCGCCAATCCGTAGGAAGCCGGAACCGCAAGCAACGTCGAGATGGCGAGCGCGCCGAAGGCAATGATCGCGCTGTTCTTGAAACCCTCGAAAATGTTATAGGACGAGCCCGACAACTGTTCCGTATAAGCTTTCACATAGACGGTATGGGGAAACCAGGTCGGCGGAGACCGGAAAATTTCTCCTTCCGCCTTGAGGGAAGTAACAATAAGCCAGTAAAGCGGAAACAGGAACAAGGCAACCAGGATGATGCTGACGAGCGGAAGTATCCAAGACGAAAGCTTGAGCTTATTCATGAACCGCTCACCTCTTCCCGGTAAACCAGCCTCAAGTATATAAATCCAATGACTAGCAGGACGAGGAACATCAGATTCGATGCCGCGGCTCCTTGGCTGAAATTGAATTCGTCGAACGACAGCTTGTAGGCGTAAGTGGACATCATTTGCGTCGAATTGACCGGTCCGCCTTTGGTCATGATGACCACCAATTCGAACACTTTGAAGGTATAGATGAATCCGAGCACCAGCAAAGACAAAATAGCGGGTTTGAGCAACGGCAGCGTGATGCGGAAAAACCGTTTGATGGCATTCGCGCCGTCGATGGACGCGCTTTCGTAAATGTCTTTCGGAATCGTCGTAAGTCCCGTCGTCAGCAGCATCATGTTAAACGGAATGCCGATCCAGGTGTTGGCGAGCACAAGCGCGAACATCGCGGTGAACGGCGTTACCAGCCATTCCACGGGTTCGCCGGTCAGATGCAGCATCGCGAGAAGCTCGTTCACGATGCCGCCGCTCGTGCCGAACATGAACTTGTACGTCATGGCCGTAATCGTCGCGGGAAGCAGCCAGCTGATCATGACGAGCCCCCGCAGCCGCTCGGCCATCCGGAACGGACGCGAGAACAGCAGCGCGAACGCCAGCCCGATGATGAATTGAAAGACGATGCACGCCACGGTGTAGATAAGCGTATTGGTCAAGGACGTAACGATAATGCCCTTGCGAAACAATTCCTTGTAGTTGTCCAGCCCGATAAAGGGCTGATCCCCGCTGGAGATATTCATGACGTTGACGTCGAACATGCTCAAGCGGAAATTGTCGACGATCGGATAGCCTACGAAAAAGAGCATGTACAACAGTGCCGGGAGAACGAACAAATAACCTGCCGCCCGGTCTTTCGATCTTGCCATATTCATCACCGCCTAAGGAGAGAAATTGGAGTACATGAAGCTTCCATGTACTCCAATTTTGAATTTGCATGATAATGTGCCGGTTTATTTGCCCATGATGGCGTCTATTTTCTCTTGCGCTTTCTTTGCCGCTTCTTCAGGCGTGGATTTCAAAGTGAGCGATTCGGCCAAAGCCTCCGAGATCGCGTTCGAAATTTCCGGCCATTTCGGGTGCGGGCCGCGCGGCTGGGCGTAGTTCATGTTTTCCGCGAATACTTTGAGCTGCGCGTTGTCCGTCCAATACGGATCTGCTGCTACGTCCTTGCGGGCCGGGAAGTAGCCGAAGCTTTGGGAGAACGGCTTGATGACGTCCGGAGAAGTCGCGTATTTGATGAACGCAACGGCTTCGTCCACGTTTTTGCCGTTGACGACCCCGAGGTTTTCCCCGCCGAGGACGGAAGCGAATTGCTTGTCCTTCGGTACGAAGGCAAGCCCGAATTTCAAATCCGGAACGGTCGAAGCGAGCTCCGGGAGCTGCCACGGTCCGTTGATCATCATGGCCAGCTTGCCTGCGGCGAATTGCTTCATGACGTCGGATTGCGTCCAGTTGATGACCTCTTTGCTCATCGAACCGTCCTTGATCAGATCAGCCAGAACTCCGAATGCTTTGGTGCCTTCCGCGCTGCCCGCGGAATCGAAATTGGCTCCGGTCGACAAAAGCCAAGGGAGAAATTGGAATGTGCCTTCTTCATTGGCCGGCGCACTGATGCCAAGTCCGGTTACGCCGTCTTTCGTTAGTTTCTTGGCCGCAACCTTCAGCTCATCCCAGGTTTGCGGAGGCGTGACGCCTGCGTCCGCCAGCATTTTCTCGTTGTAGAACAGCGCCAGGTTGTTGCTGCCGAGCGGGACGCCGTACTGCTTGCCTTCGTAAGAGGCGGATTTCCACGGTCCCGGGAAAAACTGGTCCTTGTCCGGCCAATCCGCGATTTTGTCCGTAATATCCGCGAACAACCCCATTGCGGCGTAGGCGGCATGATCCGGATTGTCGATAATGACGAGATCCGGCAGCTCGGATGCCGCGAGTCCGACGGACAAACGTTTCTTGAAGTCGGCGAACGGAACGTACACCGGTTCGATTTCGACGTTCGGATTTTGTTTCGCGAAGCCGTCCGTCAGCGTTTTGATTTTATCGAAGCGGTCTTTGCCTTCGAAGTAAAACCACAACGTCAGCTTTTTCTGCTCGACCGGTTTGGCCGATTCCGATGCGGACGGCGATGCGGAAGATTCCGCCGCTTGGGAAGAAGATTCCGATGCATTCTCATTCTTATTGCTGGAACCGCACCCGGCTAGTGCAAATACAAGAAACAACATCACTGCCAAAAACCACAATCCGGACTTCTTCATTGTTGCGCCCCCTTGAGCTTGGTTGTTGTTGCTTTTTTATTGTAGTTGCCATGAAAGCGCTTTGAAAATTTGAAATATCTAAAAAAGGTGGAGATTGTTAAGATCCGCGGCTTGCGCTTAGAATAGTCCAACATTCTTAGGATATTAGAATTTTGAAACGCTTTCATAAACTTTAGAATAATAATTGCTCCATCATTCGGCTAGCAAAGGAGGCTTTTAGAGTATTGCCCGGTTCCAAGAACAAGATCGTCAACCATCTTTTTGAAAGGGGTTACACAAATGATAGTAAAGAAGATCAGGCTATTCCTATCCGCATCGTTGACCGGCATGATGCTGTTTAACTTGATTCCGGCGCCGCTGGCTCTTGCCAGTACGACGATGCCGGCCAATGCAGCCGTGTATGAAGCGGAAAACGCAGCCTTATCCGGCACGTCCAAAGCGGCAACGGACCATACCGGCTATACGGGAACCGGCTTTGTAGCCGGATTCGACTTCAGCAGCACGGCCAAAACGACATTTACGGTAACGGTAGGCACTTCGGGAGATTTTTTCATCGATCTAAGGTACAGCGCGGGAAAAGTGAACGGATGGCCGGACAACCGAACAGTTGGGCTTCTAGTCAATGGCGTAAGTCAGGGCAGCATTACGCTGACCGGTACGGACTCGACCTGGAACACCTGGGCGGATGACGTCAGGACCGTTACGCTTAATGCAGGCTCCAACACGATCGCGTATACCGCTTTGACCGCCAGTGACAACAGCGATTCGATCAATCTCGATAAGCTGACGCTTTGGAAGGATGTCGCCAATCCTGTCGTTTATTCTTTACGGTTTGGCCAAAGCTCTTACACGGTTACGGAGTCCGGTAGCGCTCAAATGGCCGTTTCCGAAGTCTACACCGATGAAACCGTTGTCGATGTGACCGCGAGCTCGACATTCGGTTCTTCAGACCCGTCCAAAGCGACCGTAAGCGCATCCGGATTAGTGGCCGGCGTCAGTCCCGGTTCGGCAACGATTACGGCCCAAAAAAACGGGAATACGGCAACGGCCGGAGTAACGATTCAAGCGAATCCTACTGCAACGGTCGATTTTGCGAAACCGATGAGACAAGTGGATAAGAGCATGTTCGGATACATTCTGACTCCCAATTACGACGTTCCCGACAGCAGGATGACGCTGCTCGGACCGTTGATGAACAGGGAGACCATTCCCGCCCAAAATTTTCAAGCCGTCGGAGACGGGAACAACGCCCAATACCAGGTTGAGGAAAGCGTGCTGGCCAGAAGCCTGGAAGCCTATAAACGGGCAACTGACAACGGCATGAAATGGTATTTCCTCATCGGGCTGCACCCTTCCTGGACAGCGCCGAACAATAATCCCTGGGGCGGCGATCCTACGAATGCGGCGTGGTTCAAGCAGTATACCAAGGACGTCATTCAATACTACAAAGACAACGGTGCCCAAATTGACCTTGCCGATTTAACCAATGAGAACTGGACAGGCAACACGGCCACCTATAAAAACGTTTGGAGCGCGCTGCGGGAAGTATACCCCGACGCCATACCTGCGATAGGGCCCGGAGGAGTAAGCTTCGGCCAGTATCAGAGCGCAAAATTTTGGCTTCCTTTCGCGAGTCAAAATAACATTTCCATTGAAGGTCCCTCATGGCATGATTTTTGGGAATCGCAATCGTATGCGACCTTGGACAAGTTAAAAGGCTGGAACGACACCGTGAAGTCCTGGCAAAATCAATATCCGGAGACGAACGGCAAGCTCCGCATCTGGGAAGAAAACAATTCGTCTACCACGGATCCGGCCAACTGGACGAGGGACATGGCGAATGTGATCAACTCGGGCATTACCCATAATGTGAAAGGCGTTATGCAAAACTTTAATTGGAACGGCATGAGCGATCTGCTGCAAACGAACAAAACCCAGCAAAATCCGGGCATCAGAACCTCGATGTGGTGGGTGCAATATATGTTCTCCCAGTTGTCGGGCGAGATTGTAAGCGCTTCGACCGATGACTCCTCTACCGCTTTCACGGCTGTTGCCAGCAAGGACCGCACGGAATCGAAAATCATATTCGTCAACAACGGTGCGGCCGGAACCCGAAACATCAGCCTGAAAAACCAACCTTACAGCGGGCAGAACGTTCGGGTGGATTTGTACAAAATAACGTCCTCCGAAAATGACGGGCTTGCATACCAATCCAGCCTAACGCCGGCTTCGACCGACAGTATCCAAATTTCGCTTCCGAATATCGGAGCCAACGAATCGTGGCTGCTTGTGCTCAAGAAGACGGCTGCCGGAGCGCCGAGCTTCTTCCATCAAGTTGCGCCCGATGACGGCGAGGTCGCCGCATCAACGCCTACCCTGACATGGACGGCAGCCAAAGACGCGTCAACCTACACGCTTAAGGTATCCGTCAACAAGGACTTGTCCAATCCGGTCATCAATCAATCGGGCATTACGGGTACAAGCTACACGGTAGGATCGGCGCTGACCAACGGCCAAAAATACTACTGGAGCGTAACGGCCGTAAACGCCAACGGTAGCACCCCTGTTTCCAATAACGCCGTCTATTCGTTCCTCGTCGGCGCCAATACGGGCGTGCCTGCGCAGTTCGGACCTTACCTGCCGTCGACCAATTTCACGAATGAATCTGCAACGCCTACGTTCATGTGGTCGAAGGCCTACAATGCGACTTCCTACCGGTTGGTCGTTTCGGCGAACAGCGATCTGTCCAATCCGGTCATCAATCAATCGGGCATCGCCAGCCTGGTCGATACGCCGCAATTCGGAACCCAAACGGCGGGCACTTACCAGCCGGCTGTCCCGCTTGCGAATGACACGAAATATTATTGGATGGTCTATGCGGTCAATGCCAACGGCGAAAGACCGATGAACGGCCCTGTCCAATATTTCACGACCAAGCCGGCGGGCGCATCGCCGACAAGCTTCAGCCTCTCCGCGCCTGCTAACGGTGCCGCGTCCGTGTCCACAAGGGCGGTGCTGTCGTGGCAGCAGCCCAAGAACGCGTTCTTCTACAAGCTGGAGGTTTCGCCTAACGCCGACATGACTTCTCCAGTCATTGTCAGAGATCGGATGATCTACAACAAATACACGGTTGAGCCTAACTTGCTGAATCCAAGCACAACCTATTACTGGAGAGTAACGGCGTTTACGAAGGATCTGGCTAACTGGGCGGCTGCTTCAAACGGGATTTTCTCTTTTACGACGGAGGCTGCTCCGAGCTCGCCCCTTCTGTATGCGGAAAAAGCGGACAGCGGGAAAGTCAAGCTGTGGTTCCAGCCGTCCAATGGGGCAACATCTTATAAAATCAAGTACGGCAAAGCTCCGGGAGCCTACACCAACACCATAACCGGGGTAACGGGAAGTCCTTACGAAGTGACCGGACTTACGAACGGCACGAATTACTACTTTGCCGTTGTTGCCGTCAATGCGAGCGGAGACAGCTCGATATGGAATGAAAGAACGTCAATGCCGAGTTACAGAGGCCAGGATGATTCCGTATTTGAGGCGGAGTATGAAACGCTGAACGGCACAAGGACAGCGACCGACCATACCCAATATACGGGAACCGGATTCGTGGCGGGCTATGACCTTTCCGGCACAAGATCGACCGTCTTTAAAGTAACGGTGGCTGCCGCAGGGCAGTATAATATCGTCGCCAGATATTCCGCCGGACCTGTAGGAACAGCGTCGGTGAACCGGACAATCGGTTTGTACGTGAACGGGACCAAGGTGAAGGATATCACGTTAAACGGTACGGGCGACTGGGAAACGTGGGCGGAAGCGCTGGAAAGTCTTAGCCTTCAGGCCGGCACGAATACGATTGAATACAAAGGCGAACTGGCCAGCCAGAACGACTGCATCAATCTCGATAACGTATCCATATCCGCTCAACCGACCGAAAGCGTCGTATTGGCCAATGCGGCTGTCTATCAGGCGGAAAATGCCGCCCTTTCCGGTACATCCAAAGTTGCAACGGATCATACCGATTATACGGGAACCGGATTTGTAGGCGGATATGACTTTAGCGGCACAGCCGCCACTACGTTTACGGTCAACACTCACTCTGCCGGAGATTTTCAGATCGCTCTCCGGTACAGCGCCGGTAAAGTGAGCGGCTGGCCGGATAACCGGACGGTTGGTCTCGTGGTCAATAACGTCAGCCAGGGCAGCATCACCCTCCCGGGAACGGATTCGACCTGGAACACCTGGGCGGATGATATAAGGACCGTTAGTCTTAAAGAAGGAACGAACACGATCGCCTTTACAGCGGTAACTGCTAATGATAATAGCGACGCGATCAATCTGGACAAGCTGTCGCTTTGGAAAAATGTGGACAACCCGCAGTTTCATTCGATTGAATTTACGAGCAGTGCCTATACGGTTAATGAGTCAGCGGACGTTCAAACCTTCGTGCAAGCCGTGAACACGGATGAAACCGTGCAAGATGTAACTTCCGCTTCACAGTTCAGCTCATCCAATCCTGACATTGCAACGGTAGACGCGTCAGGGAAAATTCACGGCGTAAGCGGAGGTACGGCAACCGTTACAGCCCAATACAATGGGGCATCCGCAACGGCGAATGTAACCGTAAGCCCGAGGCCCGAATTAGTTGTCGATCTGGCGACTGTAACCAAGGAAACGGCGGACCATGCCGGGTCCGGCGCTTTGTACGCGCTTCGGAACGATGGAACGCCGAGAGATCAGGCGGTTATTCCGCTAAGACCGAAGATGATCGCCCAGCCGCCGGCCAATCCGGGCATGATTCCGAACAAGCCTTACGAAGTAGGGCCGGTGGGCGACGCGATTAAGGTGGCCCCAGCGGCCAAAAGAGTAGGAATCGAACAGATCCAGATTTACATGTCCGACACGTATCCGGATTTCCCGCAGAAATGGGTCAGCTGGGATGATTACTACAGCAGGCTTGATGCGGAAGTTGACGCTGTTCTGAATTCGTCCTATCCGCAAGGCTACTTTGTATATATTCCTTGGAACGAGCCGGATTGGACCTGGAACAACCCCATCCATTCCGGTGATTCGTTTAATGTCGCTTTCAAAAAAATGGTGGACCGGATCAAAGCAAAAGATACGGTCAACCTGATTGAAGGGCCCAATATTGCCGTCTATTCGCACGATTTCATGTTGAGTTTCCTCACGTACTGCAAGGAGAACAATTGTTTGCCGGATATCATCAGCTTCCATTCGCTAGAGACGGCAACCATCTCTAAATTTGAATCCGAAGTGGATGATGCGCGGGCCATCATGAAGAGCCTTGGCATATCCGACAGACCGATTTCCATCAACGAGTATGTACAAGCAAGCGATTTGGGCAAGCCTGGGATCACGATTCAGTATTTGGCCAAGTTCGAGCGCAAGCTGGTGGACAGCGCCGCCATGCCGTTCTGGTTCAAAAGCGGATCGTTCGGCGACACGCTGACAGGCGAGATCAACATCCCCAACGGGAACTGGTGGCTGTTCAAATTTTATGGAGATATGGCAGGAAAGATGGTGAAGACGACGCCTCCAAGCGGATCGGCCTTGGACGGAATGGCTTCAAGAGACGACAACAGCCAGCAAGTCAAGGTCGTATTTGGCGGGGCAAGCGGGAACTACAACATCGTATTGGATAACGTCGACGCAACGCCATATTTAACCGGAAGCGCTCATGTCGTCATTAATAAAACAAAAAACACCGGAAGCGTTCACACCAAACTGACGGAGCCCATCTATGTGTCTGAAGGGGAGTATGAATTAACCACCGGAAAACTTACGATCCCTATGCTTAACATTTCAAGCGAAGAGGCTTACCAGTTCATTATTACTCCGTCTGCACCGGATGCGGCTCATACAGCCGGCAGGTATCAGGCGGAATATGCCCAGCTTGATGGCGCGGCCAAAGTCTTGAGGGATCAAGCGGGTTATGACGGCACGGGTTATGTGGCTGGTTATGAGGGCGCAGGCAGCGCCAATACAAGATTTGTCGTAGGCATGGAGCAAGACGGGCTTTACAGCGCGAAGCTTAAATACAGCGCGGGACCGGTCGAAGGCTCGGCTGCGTACAGAACGCTGGGGCTTTATGTCAACAATAAAAAGGTAAGGGATATTGCATTGCCCGGAACGGCCGATTGGAATACTTGGGCGACCGTTTCGAACGACGTGTTCCTTCAGGAAGGCGTAAACATCATTGAATACAAGCCGGAAGCTTCCGGAAAGATCAGCGATGTGGAGCTGGACTACTTGGACATCGCGCCCGCCGCGGCAAGCGTATTCCAAGCGGAAACCGCCGTCTTGTCCGGAACGGCCGTTACGGCAAACGACCATTCCGGTTATACGGGGACAGGATTTGTCTCAGGCTACAACTCCAGCGATAATGCCCAAACGGAATTCACGGTTCATGCGGACTCCGCAGGCGACTACAATCTGGCGCTCCGATATTCGGCAGGAGAACAGTACTTGTTGGGCTGGCCTGTTGACAGAACAATCGGTTTATATGTCAATGGCGTCAAGGTTAAAGATATTACCCTTAAGGGAACCGTTGACTGGGCGGAATGGGATACCGATATTCAGACGGTTGCTCTTGCGGCAGGCGACAATAACGTAGCCTACAAAGCGTTGACTCCCGCTGCCGACAATAGCGACTCCGTCAATCTTGACAAACTGACGGTCTGGCAGAATGACCAAACGGCACCGACAGCCACCGTAAGCTATAGCCAAACGACGCCGACCAACCAGGATGTGGTTGCTGTGATCACGCCAAGCGAAAGCGTGACAATCGTTAATAATGGCGGCTTACCGAGCCATACGTTCAGCAGCAACGGCTCATTTACGTTTGAATTTGTCGACGCGGCGGGCAACCTGGGTACAGTGGACGCGACCGTCGGCAATATCGACAAGACTGCTCCATTGCTGACGATTGAATTAGATAAAACGTCTCTTTGGCCGGCAAATCATCATATGGTGACCGTTCAAGCAGCGCTAACTTCGAGTGATGACGCATCGGGCTTGGAATCCGTAGTGTTAACCTCGATTACCAGCAATGAACCGGATAGCGGCCAAGGCGATATTGAGGCGAATATCGGTTCAAAGGACACTTCATTTGCATTGCGTGCCGAAAGATCGGGCGATGGTACGGGACGTATCTATACCCTAACCTACACGGCAACCGACAAAGCGGGCAACACAACGGTTGCATCGGCAACCGTCACAGTGCCTCACGATCAATCCGGGAAGAACAATCAGACAGGAAATCATTAAACAAATAAAAGCGGTTTTTGCTCCCTTTAGAGCAAAAACCGCTTTTTTCGCACTTCTGTCAGATTTGGTTCAACCTCTGATATTCGCCTGGCGAAAGCCCTGTCGCTTCTTTGAATACCCTGGAAAAATACTTGGCGTCCGGGTAGCCTACCCTTTCCGCGATCTCGAACGTCTTCAGCTCCGAACGGAGGAGCAGCTCCTTCGCTTTTTTGATCCGAATCTCTTTGATGAAGGAGGAATAGGTCTTCTTCGCTTCTTTGGTGAACAAGGAGCTCAAATATTCCGGCGTTATCCGCAGCTTGGAGGCAATCTCCTCCAACGTGATTCCGTCTTGATAATGTTCCTTTATCATCTTGATGGCCTTTTGAAGCGTCGGGCTGCAAGGCAAGTCGGCTAACGAATTTCCGATATCGGAGACGATTCCCTCCGCGACCGCCTTCATGGCAAGAGTAAGCTCCGCTTTCGTCTGAGCCTCCATGAGCGCGTTCAGCCACTCCTTCTGACGGTCATAGGAAAGAGCGTCGCCGCGAACTTCTCCTAGGACGCGAAGCACCGAAGATACGAACTGGACGGAAGCTTCGATTACATGCTCGGGATCGTAAGCACCCGCCAAACACTCCTCAAGCCACAAGTCGAAAATGCGCCGCACCTCTTCCGCGTCCCATTCGGAAACGGCCGCTGCCGCCTTGTTTTCCAGAGCGGCGGGATAAGGCAGCACCTTGGTCTGCCGCCCCCGGACAACAAGCTCGTGCAGGTCTTGATCATCATTCAGAACGATCGACCATTTCCGGTACTCTTTCAGTCGGACAAGCCCATCCTTCAACTCGCTTAAATCCTGGATCGTTCCCCGGCACAATACCGGCTTTCGCTCCCATGACCGAAACGCCGTCCTTACAACCGTTCGCAGCATGAGACCGAATTCCGATTCCGGTAAACCGCACTGAACGACGGCCGTTACGGAACCGTCCGAAGGTAAATCGAACAGCGCATGGCGTCCAAAAGGTTCCAGCAGCAGGGAAATCTCCGCTCTGGCCGGCTGCCGCCATTGTTCGAAATCATGACCGATATAAAGCGAGAGAAGCTGAAGAGGGCTTTTCGGCTCAAATCCAATCGTCTCTTCCACCATAGACGTCACCGACGCCTCCGATCCGCCCTGCAAGGCCAACCGGGCGAGCAGCTGCTCGGCATGAGCGGCGGGATCGCCTTTCGGGTACCCGATCAGCTTATCGAGAGCCAACTCGTTATCGATTTTCGCCAAGGTCGCGCGGAGGTCATCCGCCGTAATCGGTTTTTCCAAATACTCGGCAACGCCCAACCGGAGAGCTTTTCTGGCATATTCAAACTCGGAGAAGCCGGTCAGAATCACCGTTTTGTGGCGAAATCCGTTTACCTTCAGACGCTCCAGCATTTCGATTCCGGTTAGCTGCGGCATCTTGATGTCGGCGATGACTAAATCCGGCAAGGTCCGCTTGATGACCTCCAGCCCGTCGGCGCCGTTGTCCGCTTCGCCTACGACCTCGTAACGGCCGTCGATTTTGCGGAGCAGGCGGACAAGTCCCTCCCGCGTATTGTCCTCGTCTTCCACGACCACGATTCTCATCCGGCTTCCTCTCCTTCCCTGACGATGGGCAAGATCAATTCGACGCGTGTTCCTTGTCCGATCTCGCTGCTTATGTTGCAGGAAGCTTGGCCGCCGTAGTACATGCGAAGCCGGTCCATCACGTTATGAATGCCCAGTCCGCTTCCTTTCCCAACAGAATGCCGGGCTTTGCCCGACATCAAATCTTTCAGCTTATCTTCGTCCATCCCCGCTCCATTGTCCCCGATCCGGATGGAGAACGTGCGCTCGTCCACGACTTCGACGGCGATTCGAAGCAAGCCCCCCCGCTTCCTCCCCTCGAACCCGTGAATGATGGAGTTCTCGATGAATGGCTGAAGCAGCAGCTTGTTTATTCTGAAACCCAGCGCCTTATCGTCATGCTCGACCATGCATTGGAACGAGGACCGGAACCGGTGCTGCTGCAGGAACACGTATTGGTTCATCCACTCCAACTCTTCCCTGACGGTCACCCACTTGTTGCTGTCCTTGATGCTGTAACGGAGAATTTGGGCAAGCCCTTTCAGCATTTGGCTGATTTGGTGTTCTTCCTTCTCGATCGCCATCCAGTTGATCGAATCCAAGGTATTGTATAGAAAATGGGGATTGATTTGGGCTTCAAGCGCCCGGATCTCCGCTTCCTTCTGCTTTTCCACGGCATGTTTCGTTTCCGACATCAGCTCGTTAACGGTATTCATCATTTTGTTGAAGCTGAAGGCGATAGCGGACATTTCATCGCGGTTCCCGTTCTCGACCTGTACATTCAGCACGCCTTGCTGGGCGACCTTCATCGCTCTTACGACTTTCCGGATGGAACGGGTCAAGCTCCCGGATAAATAGTAAATCAGAATACCCGAAACGAGGAGCGCGGCAATTCCGGAATAGACGCTTAGACGCTGCATCGAATACATTTCGCGGAACAGCTCGTTCTGATCGATCAAATTGTAAATATTCAGCCTGCTCTTTTTGTTGAGATACGCGTTGCTAATGGTTGAGCTTTCTATGACATCGGCAATGTTTTTCCCGATATCCTGTTTATCCGGCGAAGAAACGATTCGGTCGCCGCTGTCGGTCAGGAAATTCCGGTTGTCTATCGAATGCTTGGAAGGGGACTCGGCATCGGTCAAATTGATGGCTTGGGCCAATACGGATTCATAGACCGTAATAACGGCAACTCCAATCCCCTGAAGGCTTGGCCGGTTCAGATCGCTCAGCTTCCGCGCAAGGTGAAAGCCGTACTGCTCCTTGTTGTTGATTGTATCGATTTGAGCCGGCGGAGTAACGACATTGCCCGATGGCAACGCGAGAGCCTCTTGATACAACGGCAGTCTTGTCAAATCGGCTACTCCCGTCCACAAATTCTCGTATGGAGAGCCCGTCTGCTGATCGTAGCAAATCAGAGTGCCGTTGCTTGTGAAGATCGCAACGCTACGGATGCCGACTTTGGCATAGGAATAGCTCGAGAGAAGATTGATCAGCTTCCTTTTGCTCAATTCCAAATCCGATCTGGGGTTGTTGATCTCTTTCACCAAACCGATCACGTCGTCGTTCGTAAAAATTTGGAAAAGGAGGTCTTCGTACGCATGGAGAGAGGTGTCCAGATTTTTCGATGTTTGAAGCAGGTTCGCTTGGACCAGGTCGTCGATTTTCTTCTTCATCGCTTCCGACGAAATGTAATAGGAGATCATCTGAACGATTAGCACCGGCAGCAGACTAACAAGCACGAACGAAACGATCATCTTGTTCCTGAAGCTTAATTTTCGAAGCACCAACCGTTTCATCCCCCGCTCCGTCCAGATGAATAAGCGCTTTCATAAAGCATCCGAAGAAGCCCGCACGGAACACGGGCTTCTTCGCTAGACTTCAGTATAACGCTTTGTAAGCGCATTTATAACTTGAAATATTTAAGAATAGTGGACAAGATTAAGATGATCATCGAATACAAGAGTAAAGCCGGACCCTCATGGGGTCCGGCTCTTATCGCATGAATGCCTTTATATCTTACGAGCGACGTCCGCCACGTCCGCCCCGCTTGGATTCGGTGCTTTTCTTAAGATTGGAAATCCGTTCTTCGCTATCCTTCAAGAAACGGGTTAACTTGTCGTCGAACGAAGGGGATCTTCCGAAGCCGCCCGGCTTGGAAGGACGACCGCCGCGATCGCGCGGACCGCGTTGTTGCGAAGGATATTGCTGCTGTTGTTGTTGCTGTTCAGGCGGTTTGTCTACGGCTTGACGAATGGAAAGGCCGATCTTACCGTCCTTGTCCACGTTAATGACTTTGACGGTAACCATGTCATTAATCTTCAAGTGCTCGTGAACATCCTTAACGTAGCTATCCGCGATCTCGGAAATGTGCACGAGGCCAGTAACGCCGCCAGTCAAATCGACGAACGCTCCGAAATGCGTGATGCCGGTAACCTTGCCCTCCAATTTCGTACCTACTTCGATGGCCATAAAAACCGATGTTCCTCCCTGAAACTAAATGTGCCCGAACCTCATAGATCCGGCTATGCTAATTATAACCGACAATTCAAAACAAGGTCAACAGACGTTAGACTACCGCTCGCTTGCGGGACAAGCCCGGACAAGCCTATTCCGTCTGGATGATCCGCTCGCCGGGGAGCCCTAAACCGTGCTCTTTTTTGGCGATTTGCTCCATATACTCGTCATCGTTCAAGCGATTGATCTGTTGCTTCAAACCCTCGTTCTTGGCTTGAACGTCGGTAAGCTTACGGTCGACTTCGTCCAACTGACTGGAACGAGCGCCGATCTGCCCTTGTTGGATGATCAGGACGTATGCGGCCCAGCTCATGAACAGGACCATAACGAACAGGAACAGCTTCATTCTTCTGCGGGCTCCCGTCATCGCGGGCGTCGCCGTCATCGTGCGCGAGGTCAATCCGTAGCCTCCTTCTTCAAGCCTATCAGCGGTTAAACAGATAGATCGCAATTCGTATCGCGAATATTATAGCATAATCCCCGCAAGAGAAAATATCCTTCTTCGGAAGCAATTCGGCAAGAAACGTTGTCGAACCGCCTCGGATTCCGTCTGCCCGGGATACCGGCCGCCGCTCGCCAATCGAAGACGCCCTTTATTCTTTTTTCTTGAATGCGTCTCTGATCCGCTTCGCGCGATCCCGCGCCCGCCCGTACGCCCGAACGACGGGATCGAACTTGCGCCGGATCGGCAGCGTTTTCGGCCAGAGCCGGCGTCCGAGCGCCGCAACGGGCTTGAGCAGCAGACGGCTCGTCCACAGCACGAGCGCCGCCGTCACGACGAACGCGATATCGAGAATTTTGGCGAGCAGCCGGACGATCCACAGGAAAGGCTTCAGCGCCAATACCTCGAACGTTCTCCATATGAAGCGCGCAATCCCGTTCACGAAGTCGATCGATTTGCCGGCCGCCTTGATGACCCATGGGCTGAACAACCCGAAATACCCGGTCACCCCGATGCCGAGCCCGAGAAACACGTACATTCGGACGTCGCCTTCATTGCGCGCGAGCAAGACGCCGAACACGCCGAGCGTGGCCGCCGCCCAGAAAGCCACGTCGAGCGCGGGGAGCAGCCAACGCGCGACATGATACCGGTGGGAAGCGACCCGGTAGACGTCGAATGCGAGTCCCATGACCAGCCCGCACAGCATCATGGAGGCGATCGCCGCCCCTTGCGCCGCCGGGGTCACTTGAACAACTTCCCGAACAAGCCCTTCGATTTCGCCCCCGCGCTACCGTCCAAGTAGACGAGAGAATGGATCGTCCCTTCGATCGAGACGAGCCCTTGCTCCAGGCTTAAATTTTTCATGTGCAGATTTTGCCCCCGAACGGTCAGAAAACCGCATTCCGTCTCCAGCAGAAACTCTTCGTTGTCGAAGCTTTCCACGTTGCCGACCCCGGTAATGTCGAGCGACTTCCGGTTCAGCATGCGGATTTCTTGGTGCTTGGCGCCCTTCGCGTGTTCCATGGCACGTCCCTCCTTGAAAAAACTTCCCGAACGGCTTCGTGATCAAAATCGGACTTTTTGAACGACCTTTATGAGACTAGCCTATGGGCGCGAAGGATGAATTAGAACGGGAGGCTTGCCTTGCGTTGGGACGTCTTCGCGGTTATCGGACGAGCACGCATGCGGGCTTGCTGACGGCCAGCTCCGAGCCGGTAAAGATCGGCAACCCGGATTGAGGCTCGATTCGGAACAGAACGACCGAGTCCGAATGCTCGTTCGCGGCGATCAGCCATTGTCCGTCCGGCGTCAGCGCGAAGTTGCGCGGCCACTTGCCCCGGGTCGACACATGGCCCGCCGGCTCGAGGGCGCCGGACGCCGCGTCGATCCGGAAGACGGCGATGCTGTCATGGCCGCGATTGGACGCGTACAGGAAACGGCCGTCCGGGGACGCGAGAATTTCCGCGCACCAGTTCGTGCCAGCGAAGGCTGCCGGCAACGTCGAGGTCGACTCTTGGCGGACGAGATGTCCCGCGTCGTCTTTCGAGAACCGCGTCACCGTGCTGTTCAGTTCGTTGAGCACGAAGACGTGGTCGGAACCCGGATGGAAGGCGAGGTGGCGAGGACCCGCGCCCGGCTCCAAGGAAGCCGCGTCGCAGGCGGTCCATTCGCCCGCTTCAGGTCCGCGTTCGTAGACCATCACTTTGTCCATGCCCAGATCGTTCACGTATAGGCGCCGGCCGTCTTCGCCGAAGAATACCGAATGCGGATGAGGCGCTTCCTGCCGCTCCGCGTTCGGACCGGTGCCGGTGTGACGGAACCGGACCATCGGCGGTCCCGGCTTCGTATCCGGCTTGACCGGATACAGGACCACGGACGCGCCGTTATAGTTCGACACCGCCAGCCAATCCTCCGACGGCGTCAGGCTCAAGTGGCAAGGGTGGTTGCCGTGGGTCGGCGCGTACAAGCCCGGACCGAGCTTGCGCGTCTCCGGATCGACCGGGAAGGAGGCGAGTTGGCCGCCCTCCGCCGGATCCCCGTCGGCATCGATATGGGAGTCCGTCTCGCTGACCGCGTATAGACGGGTACCCGCTTTGTTCATGCGCAGGAACGACGGACTCTCGATCCCGCCGTATTCGGCCGTCTTGACGAGCTCGCCGGTATCCGGCAGCAGCTCGATCCTCGTAATGCCGACTTCGTTCTTGGCGCCATAGGCGCCGATCCATATTTCGCGTACGGGCGTAGACATCTGTGGTATAACCTCCTGAGCGTGTCGGCGATAAATTCGTTACCCCCATTGTATACGATAGCCGGCGGGTCAAGCGAACCTTTGCGGACAATCGAGGAAAGCGATCGACCAGGAACCGCCTGGCGCTTATTTCGCGATCTTGGCGATCTTGGCGATCTTCATCAAGCCGATATTGTTGAACAGCGCGTAGACGTTGCCGTTAGCGTCGACGACGGCCTTCGTCGAATCCGGACCGTATTGGTTGCGGTAGAGGAAAATAAACCTTTCGTTCCCGTTGCGGTCCAGCGAGTAGAACGTGCCTCCGCTATCCGTGAAGAAGACGTTGCCCGCCGCATCCGATACGAGCTCGTACGCGTCCGAGTAACCCGGGAACCGTATCGCGTAGCTCCATATCGCCTTGCCTCTGGCGTCGATTTTGGAAATGCCGTTTTTCTTCGAAAGCAAGAAATTGCTGATATAGAGACCGCCCAGACGATCGTTCGCGATGCCGGTGTCCTTCAGCCACAGCGGCTTGATCAACGCGCCGGACAATTTCTTTCCGGTCGCCGCGTCCCACAGCGCCCATCCGCCGGTCGGCGACGTCTGAAGCAAGTATTGGTCGTTCTGCACGAGGACGAGGTCTCCCTGAATGTCGCCGCTCCAACGCACGGCGCCTTGCTCGTCCAAGGCGAACGTCTTGGCGTCCGTCTGGACGTACGTCGTCCCTTGGCGGTCGGCAAACATCGACTGGACGTTGGCGTACGAGTACGAGTAATCCCCGAACGTCTTCGTGGTGATCTCGAGAATTTCTTTGTTCGTCCAAGCGATCTCCCCGCCCCGCAAGCCCGCGATTCCGTTATCCGTGTAGGTCACGAAGGTGCCCTTGGCGCTTCCGCTGTAATCCATCCACGCGGCGAGACTCTGGTCGTCGAAGACGTGCTCCCACAGCAGCTGCCCTTGTCCCGACAAGGCGGCCACGTAACCGGGATCGTTGACGCCGAGCAAATTCTGCGGTTGCCGGACGGCATAGACCGTTCCGTCGGCGCCGATATGCAGCAGGTAGTAGTTGAAGTCGTGATTCGGCAGCTCGTAGCGCCATGCTTCTTTGCCGGACAAGTCGAACGCGACGACCGAGTTATCGTTCGTCGCGAAGATTCTCGTTTTCTCTTTGTTCATCGCGATGTCGACCGAGTCGGGCATTTCCTTCGTCCAATCGATCTTGAATTGCTTGTAGCCGAAGAACTTGAGCTTCTCGCCGCGATCGTTCTTGTATTTCAGCTCTTGATACTCTTTCGCCGGCAGCTTCGTCGGCGGCGCGGCGGCCGACACGGCGGACATGCTCAAGGCTCCGATGACTAGCGCTATCAAGGACACTCTGAAAATGGATCGTACTTTCATCTCTCTGACGTCTCCCTTGGTATGAATAGGATAGCATTCTATTATTGAACCAAAGACTCGACAATTTGTATATGATTTCCTTCCATAAGCGACAAAAGAAAAAAGCCCGCCAACGAATCGGCGGGGAACTCTTTGTTTATAATACCGCGATTATGGAGCTGGTGTCGCAAGGACAGCTGCCGGGACATATGCGCCTCCCGCCGGACCTTCTGCCATGACCCAGTAATAATACGTTGTTCCCGGTTCGAGGTCCGGGTCGTTATCGACGAATTCCTGAACTGCCGGAGAAAGATATCTCACGATCGTTTTCGAGTTTTGCACCACATCCGTCGTCCCTCTAGAAATACGATAAGATGTCACTCCTACAGTCGTGCTATCGGTCCAACTAATCGTATTCGTCACGACGCCATCGGAAACTACCTTTGTTGCCGTAATGTTCGTCGCCTTTTTCGGCACTATCGCGTATGTGTACGGCGATACGTAAAGCTGGCCGGCGTCATTTACGTGATAAACTTTGTAATCGCCGATCGGCAGGTTTTCTAGCTGCACATCCTTATTCACTCCGGCCGATACCGCTCCCGTTTTCGCTATTCCAGAAGAAACATACTCCTGGAGATCGGAGACCGAATTCGGATATTTGTTGAACGGCACAGCATAGACGCTACCCGTAACGCTCGCTGTAACATGCAAAAATGCATCCCCGTTCTCATTTTCCATGAAGAACCCGGTTAACTCGGTCGTATTCGCCGTAATCTTGTTCTGCTCGAACTTGTTCAACGATCTCCAAACCCCGTTGGCGTAGCCGTTGATATCCTGCTGCAGCATCCTATATTCCTTTGCTACTGCTTCGCGCGCTCCCGTCAGATCCAATTCTAACAGACCTTTCGACAATGTCTTGTATTCTCCGACGTTTGCGCCTTCCACCGCGTTCTGAAGAACTTGATCCGCAATTGCTAATACCGCTTCGACGGACGAATAGTTGTTCGTGACCCGACCTTGATAGAAAGCATAGGAAGCCTGACTGAAATCAAAATACCCTTTCTGAATCTCTTCGGCGGTAGCCGTAGGATTTCTCAGTAACGCGCTCGCAGTCTGAATGGCGGCGAATAATGGCGCCTTGGAGCCTACAGCCGCTTGTCCAGGGGCTGTTCCTTCCGTAATGGAGTTGTACAACGACATGTAATATTCATATGAAGACTTGAAGTTATCCAATAGATTGTACATGTTTTTCGAGCTATCGAAGCTGAGCACGGCAACGTTCAGAAGCGTAATCGCCGTATTTACGTCCACTTGCGTTGCATCGCTTTTGTTGGCGACCGCTTGTGCGTCTTGTATGGCTTTCAGGAGCGCGGCTTTGGCGCCGAACCTATAATTCCCTTGATCGTTGCCCTCAACCGCAGCGTCGTGCTTGTTTTGCGCAGCCGCTATCGCCGCGGTCAGGTTGCTCTTGTCGACCGTCGTGCCGGAGCCCGTGCCCGGAGTACCCGAAGATGGACTTCCGGAGCCCGAATTGCTCGTAGTCGAACCACCGCTGTTCGTTGCCGGCTTGCCTCCGACTTCGGCTTGCACGTCGCTGCCGACTTCGACTGTTTTAGGGGTTTGCTCGATCGACGATCCGTTCGCCTGGATAGTCGCCTTCTCGATGACGCCTTGACCGATAACCTTAGCTACGGCGGCCAGAACGAGGTCCGCGATTATCGCGTCTTTGTTCACGTCCACGGATACGTCGCCCGCCTGCTTGTCTACGTTCAGGGTTCCGATTTGTCCCTTCGGTATTTCGATGTTGATTCTCGTCGCGAGAACGTCGACCGTCTCGAACTTGCCACTCAGAGTGACTTTCGAATCCGCCGGCAACGTCTCCGCGAGCGTTACGTTTTGGAAGCCTTTGCCCGAAGAGTCGGGATCGGTTTCCAATTTGGCGCCGGATTCGAGAATGACGTCCCTGACTTCGGAATTGCCTTCGACGACGATACGGACGGTACCGTCTTTTTTGTTGACGACGACTTTAACGACGACCGTATCTTCGAAGTGGACGCTGTTTGCGCCCCCGCCGTTAACAGCCGTCGTACCCGCAACGGATACTTTTTTCAGGAACACGTCGCCGTTGCCGACCGACTCCGCGATCGTCAAGTTGCCTTGGATGTCCATATTCCGAAGCGTGACTCCAGGCACAGTAATTTTCACGTCTTTGCTTACTTTCTCGACTCCGCTCTCGGGACCGTAAACGCCTGGTTTATCGTATACGACGAATTTCTGGGTCAACGCCCGAGTCAGGACGACAACGGCTTCGGCACGGGTGAGCCCGTCGTTCGGCCTGAAGTTGCCCGCCGCGTTGCCCTGCATCAGCTTCGCGTCGATAACCGCGCCGATCGAACCTTTTTGCTCGTCGGTCAGACTTGCTACATCTTTAAGCCCGTCCGCGGAATGAGACGGTGCAAGCGAGAGCAATTTAGACAATATAACGGCTGCTTCCAGACGCGTTACCGTCTGCGTTGACTTGAATGCTCCGTCATTCAGACCGTCCAAATATCCGGCTGCCGCTGCTTTAGATAGATCCTTATAGAACCAATCGCTCGCTTTGACGTCGCCATACTTCACCGAAGCCGTTTGGGAAAATCCGAAGGAACGATTAACGAACGCGACAAACTCCGCTCGCATTACCTTGCCGTTCGGTTTAAAAGTCCCGTCCGCGTATCCGCTGATCAATCCTTGATCCACCCAAGATTGAATCGAAGATTCCGCCCAATGCCCTTTCGTATCTTTAAGCGAAGCCCCGAAGGCGCTAACGCTGCCCGTGAAAACCATCGATACTATCAGCACGAGCGACAGCCATTGCTTTTTCATGAATCCTTTTTGCATTCAGCGTCTTCCTTTCATTGTGGTTTACTGCTACAAACGACGCAGTTCGATAGAATCAGACATGCACATGGAAAATATATCATGTTATTGGTTCCATTTCATGGAAAATTTTAGTAAGAGTCCACTTTTTAAGAAGTCTTTAGGTATGTAAAAAAAAGCCAGCCCAAGGGGCTGACCTCATCTCTCTACTATTGACGTTGACGTTCAAAAACCGAGCGGATCTTCCTCGCGCTTGCGGTACTCTTCCTTCAACACGGTGTACATCTCGGCGGCGTCTTCCTTGCGGCTGGAATCGGTCAGCCGTTCGATGCGAACGGTGAGCGTGCGCTGGCCGAACTGGACGTCGAGCTCGTCTCCGACTTTGACGGTCGCGCTCGGTTTGGCCTCCTTACCATTGAGAAGGACGCGCCCTTGTTCGGACACGTCCTTCGCAACGGTGCGCCGCTTGATCAGCCGCGACACCTTTAAGTACTTATCCAGACGCATCGATTACTTTACGGCGTCTTTCAGTTTGTTGCCCGCTTTGAAAGCAGGAACTTTGGAAGCCGGGATTTCGATCGAGCTGCCCGTTTGCGGGTTGCGGCCTACGCGGCCGGAACGGCTGCGAGTTTCGAACGTGCCGAAGCCGATCAGTTGGACTTTGTCGCCGCCGGCGAGAGCGTCGGTTACTTCGCCGAGGAAGCCGTTCAATACGGATTCTACGTCTTTCTTCGTCAGGCCGCTTTTTTCCGCGATGTTGTTGATCAGGTCTGTTTTGTTCATGGTAGGGTAATTCCTCCTATGGATTGTTCTTAGAATTCGTCCGGCGAGCCCTTGAGCCGCTTGGAACGTGGCTTGTTTACTGCACGATGGATACTATTCTGCCTGTTGTTAAAAAAATCCTGCCGAATCTTAAAAAAATTTCGCGAAATAGGTAGAAAGTACGGGGATTTCGGCGTTTTTTAGGTTATTTTTAACGGGAACCGTGCGTTTTGGCCTCCTGCCACCACGCTTCCATCTCTATCAAGTCAGTTTGCTCAAAAGATTTGCCCCTTATACGCAACTGCTCTTCGATGTACCGGAACCGTTCCGCGAACTTCCGGTTCGTGCCCGCGAGCGCCTCCTCGGGGTCTGCTTTAAGGAAACGCGAAGCGTTGACGACGGCGAACAACAGATCGCCCAGCTCGTCCTTCTGACGCTCGGGAGACTCGTTGCTCGCGGCCTCGCGAAGCTCCTGCAGCTCTTCCTCGATCTTGTCGAATACGCCGGAGAGATCCGGCCAGTCGAAGCCGACGCCGGACGCTTTTTTCTGGATTTTGTGCGCGCTAGGCAGGGCGGGAAGGTCCTTGGGCAGGTCGTCGAGTATGGAGAGACGCTCGGCTTGGCCTTTGCGTTTCTTCTCCTCCGCCTTCATCTGCTCCCAATTCGCCAGCGCTTCCTCGGCGTCCTGGGCGTTCTCGCCCCCGAACACGTGCGGATGACGGAAAATAAGCTTGTCGTTCAGCTCGGCCAGCACGTCGTACACGTCGAACGCGCCGGTCTCCTCCTCCATCTGGCTGTGCAGCAGCACCTGGAGAATGACGTCGCCGAACTCTTCCTTCATGCCGTCCGGATCGTCCAGGTCGATCGCTTCGATCGCTTCGAACGTCTCTTCGATAAAATGGCGCCGGATCGACAGATGCGTCTGTTCGCGGTCCCACGGGCAGCCGTTCGGGCTGCGCAGAATCTGCACGATCTCGTGCAGCCGTTCGAACGAGCGGCGGAGCAGGCGTTCGTCCGAGCTGGCGGGCACGTAGACGAGAGTCAAGTTGCCGTAAGCGTCCAGCCGGTCGAGCTCGTGAAGGGGGATCGTATGGATGGATTCTTGATTGCGTATGCCGAGAGCCTGCGCTACGACAACCTCGTGGTCGTCCGGATAGACGCCCATGAGCGTCAGCTTGACCTCGGACGCGGTGAAGGCGTCGTACACTTGCCCGATGACCGTATGCAGGCGCGGGCGAAGATGCTCGCGGGACAAGCCGGCCGCGTCGAGCAGCTGGAAGCCCTCGATCGGATCGAAGCCGAGGCGCGTGAACGCTTGGTCGAGGAAGCTCTCGCCGCCGAGGATCGTAAGGGCGATATTGTCGGCAGGCGCGCGCTCTCGGAGGAGCTGCACCGCGCGCTCGGCGACCATCGGATGGCCGGGGACGGCGTAGACGACCGGCGTGGACGGGTTGTTCGCGGCTACGTTCAGGAGCTCGCTCGCGATCGCTTCATAGACCGCTTCGAAGGAGTCGTTGCTCTCGTAGATGCGGTCGAACGACTCGAAAACGATGCCTCGGGTGGCAAGGTCGGCGATGGCCGGGTGATCCGCCGTGCGGGCGAAGCGCAGAGAGGAGCGCTCCAGCGTCTTCAGGATGCCGAGCGTCAATTGGTCTTCGCCGCCGGAGCCAAGGCCGACGATCGTGATGGACGGAATGCTGGACATGGGGGGGTCATTCCTTTCTAGGGTGGGGCTGGGGTAAGGTAAACCCGCTCTCGCGGGAGATCTTCCGGTTTGAATGTGCTGCTATGGCGTAATTGTGGGCTCGGAGCCCCGTACGAGCGCCAGTTAGTCGATTTTTTCGTGTAACTGCCTGCTTGGAGCCCCGTTCGAGCGCCAGATAGTCGATTTTTCGTGTAACTTCCTGCTTGGGGACCCTTTCGAGCGCCAGTTAGTCGATTTTTTCGTGTAACTGCCTGCTCGGAGGCCCTTTCGAGCTCCAGTTAGTCGATTTTTTCCATTAGCATTGCATTAAAAGAAGAGCCACATGTCAATCCCCGTACACCTTCCTTGGAAGGTGATCTGAATTTTCTGAAATTTA